>DATAAG010000388.1:0-8477 GCA_036260235.1 Longimicrobium sp. | reverse complement strand
CGCGCATCCGTGAGCCCGGGCGGCTGGCCGTCCGCGGTCCGGGGATGCGCGCGTTCGCGGACGTGCGGCGGCGGGTCGCCATCGCCCGCGTGAGCCGGGAGCTGGTGGAGGAGCGCGAGCAGTTCCGCGGCAACGTGCTGGAGATGCTGGCCCTCTGGCTGCTCACCGGGCTGGACCGCGTCCCCCTCCACGCGGCGGCCGTGGTGCGCGGCGGGACCTCGCTACTCCTCGCCGCGCCCAGCGGCGTCGGCAAGAGCACGCTCACCTACGCCGCGCTGCGCTCGGGGCTGCGGGTGCTCTCGGAAGACACGGTCTTTCTGCAGGAATCGCCGGTGCCGCGCGTGTGGGGGCTCGGGGGATTCGTCCACCTGCACCCCGACGCCGCGCGGTTCTTCCCGGAGCTCCGCAGCCTGCCGCCGCGCCGCCGCGCCAACGGCGACCTGAAGCTGGCCATCCACACGCCCCCGATCACCGCCGGGATCGAGCGGGCGGGGATCTGCCTGCTGGCGCGCGGCGATGCCGCGGGGATGGAGCGCGCGGCCCCGGAAGAGGTGGAGCGCGCGGTGGCGGCGGAGCTGGATGCGGGGTTCGACCGCTTCGCAAAGACGATCGGGCCGCGGGTGCGCCGGATCGCGGGAGGCGGCGCGTGGCGGCTCATCCTGCCGCCGTCGCCGGGCGATGGCGTGCCCCTGCTGCACCGGATGCTGGACGAGGTGGAGCGGAGCCCGCGCCACAGCGACTGAAGTCCGCCTCTCCGCCCCAACCACATCGCGCTGTCCGCCTTCGCGGACACGACGGCAACTCGTTCCAGCGGACGAACGGTCATCCCGAGGGAGCGTCAATTCCTCGCCGCGCCGGGTGGAGGGGCCGCCGGCGGCGCGGATCCGTTCTCCGGCAGCAGCGACACCTGCACGTAGCGCGACGGGTCCAGGTACAGGCGCGCGGCGTTCCGGATCTGTTCGGCGGAGAGCGACGGGCCGATGGGGTTCTCGGTGATCAGGCGCGCGTCCCAGCCGTTGCGGTCATAGTCCATCAGCCGCCCGATCCACCACGCGTTCTCGCGCAGCGACGTCTCCCGCGACCGGCGGAACGCCTCGCGCACCTTGTCCACCACGTCCTGCGGCACCCCGGCGGCGCGGACGGTGTCGATCTCCGCCATCACCACGCGCACCAGCTCGTCCACGCGCTCCGGCGCGGAGCCGAAGTCGATGCTGAAGGTGTAGCGCGGGTACGGATCGCGCGACACGCCGCCGGACACGCCCACGCCGTACGTTCCCCCCAGGTCCTCGCGCAGCTTTTCCCGCAGGCGCAGCTCCAGCGCCTCCGCCAGCGCGCTCATGTCGGCGCTGGCCTGGCGCGAGAACTCCGCGGGGCCGGTGAACACCAGCACCGTGCGCGCCTTGGGCTCCACCCCGCGCCGCACCGTCCGCTGCACCACCCCGCCCGGCGGACGGATGCCCACGTCGCGGGACGTCTCCTTCGCGCCGGCGGAGGGCAGGCTGGCCAGGTACCGCTCCACCAGCGGCCGCAGCGAGTCCGGGCTGAACCGGCCCACGAAGTAGAAGGTGAAGTCCCCCGCGTCGGCGAAGCGCTGGCGGTAGATGTCCAGCGAGCGGTCCACGTCCAGCGAATCGAAGGTGGCCGCGGTAAAGGGCCGCGCCCGCGGGTGCCGCTGCGTGAGGATGGCCGTCAGCGTGTCGCCAAAGGCGGACTCGGGGGTCACGTCGCGGTTGCGCAGCGACTCGCGCCCGCGCTGCAGGTACGCCTGCCACGCCGTGGTGTCGCGCCGCGGCTGGGTGAAGTACAGGTGAATGAGCTGAAAGAGCGTCTCCACGTCCTTCGGCGCCGCGTACCCGCTCATCCCCTCGGACAGCTCGCCCACGCTGGGGCCCACGGACGCGGCCTTCCCCGTGAGCCGCTTCTGCAGGTCCGTCAGCGACAGCCCGCCGATGCCGCCCAGCTGCACCGCCGCCGTGGCCGTGCGGCCGAACAGGTACACGCTGTCCGGCAGCAGCGACAGCCCACCGGGGCTGGTGGCGCCGAAGAGGATCTCGTCATCCTTGAAGTCCGTGGGCTTGAGCACCACCCGCGCGCCGTTGGACAGGGTCCAGCGGAGCACGCCGATCTCCGCCGCGGAGTCTTCCGCCACCACCCGCCCCGGCGCCGGCTCCCGCGCCAGCAGGGGCGCGTCCGACACCGTCTCCGTCCACGGCTGCAGCTCCGCGCGGACGACGGAGTCCGCCACCAACGCCAGCCGCACCTCGCTGGGGGGCGCCAGGTTGGCCCGCTCCGGGCCGCTCACCAGCACCACGCGGTCGCGCAGGGCGGCGTAGCGGCGGGCGGCGGCGTTCACCTCCTCCAGCGTGACGGTGGGGACGATGGCGCGGTTCAGCGCGTACTCGTCCTCCATCGTCCGCAGCGGCCCGCCGCGCAGGAAGTGCTGCGCGTACTGCCCGGCGTACGCGGCGGAGCTCGTCTTGGCCCGCTCGGCATAGATCTGCTCCCACATGCGCAGCAGCTCCGCCTTCTCGCGCTCCAGCTCCGCCTGGGTGAAGCCGTGGCGCGCCGCGCGCTCCGTCTCCGCCACCAGCGCCGCCAGCCCGCGCTCCGCCCCGCCCTCCGCCACCGCGGCGTTCAGCACGAAGGTCTCCGCCGGACGCAGCGACGCGCCCTGGAACGAGCCCACGTCGATGAACGGCGCGTCGGGCCGCAGGCTGATGTCCTGCAGCCGGTCGCCCAGCAGCCCGGCATACATCCCGTCGACGATGGACCGGCGGATCTCCTGCGGCGCGGTGTCGGGGGTGAACGGCATCATCCAGTTGATGGAGACCTGCGCGCGCGGCACCTCCGGGTCCACCGTCACCATGTAGCGGGTGCTGTCGGGGAACGGCATGGTGACCTCCGCCCGCTCCGGCCCTTCTGCGGCCGGCACGCCGCCGAACTCGGCGACGATGCGCCGCTCCATCTCGCGCGGGTCGAACTCGCCCACGGCCACGATGGCCATCAGCTCCGGCCGGTACCAGCGCTGGTAGAAGCGGCGCAGCGTCTCGGGCCTGAAGGTGCGCAGCGTCTCCAGGTCGCCGATGGGAAGGCGCTCGGCGTAGCGCGAGCCGGCGAACAGGAAGGGGAACTGGCGGTCGCTGATGCGCGCGCCGGCCCCCCGCGAGCGGCGCCACTCCTCGATCACCACCCCGCGCTCCTTCTCGATCTCCACGGAGTCCAGGGTGATGTCGGTGGCCCAGTCGCGCAGGATCTGCAGCCCCGTCTCCAGCACCCCCGCGCTGTCCGTGGGCAGCTGCAGCATGTACACGGTCTCGTCGAAGCTCGTGTACGCGTTGATGTCCGGCCCGAAGCGCATCCCCACGCGCTCCAGGTAGTTGACGATCTCGTGCTCCTGGAAGCGCCGCTTGCCGTTGAAGGCCATGTGCTCCAGGAAGTGCGCCAGCCCGCGCTGGTCGTCGTCTTCCAGCACGGAGCCGGCGTTCACCACCAGCCGCAGCTCTGCGCGAGCCCGCGGCTCCGCGTTGCGGCGCACGTAGTAGGTGAGCCCGTTGGGGAGCGTGCCGCGGATGACCGCCGTGTCCCCCTCCAGCTCGGGGACGGAGGAGGTGACCGGCGCCGTCTCGGTGGAAGACGCAGGGCTCGCCGCGGGCGCAGGCGTGCCGGGGACGCACGCGGCAAGGACAAGGACGGGCAGAAGAGAGCGCAAGAGATGCATCGACAATGACTTCCGGGATGTGACTCAGTGGATGACAAAACCGGGCCGTGCTACCACACGGCCCGGCGCGGGTTCCGCGATACTGACCGATGGCCTGGGCTAGGCGTGGAGACTGCCGCGCGTTGCCATCATGCCTCTGGTCAGGAGCAGACCTGCCGCAGGCCGGTCATGGCTAGGAGGTAGCCACGACCCAGCCGACCAGATCCTCCAGCCGGTGAGCCCAGAACAACACCAATCCACGGTCCTGTGCGTCCAGAAGGTTGTGCAGCTTGTAGACGCCGCTGAGAACTGCGCACGGGACGACCTGCGTCGCACCGAAATCCCTGCGCCAGACCTCCGCCTTCGCAGCAGCATCATTGTTCAGGCGTTTGACGGAGTTGGTGGCCGAGTTCGAAACCTTGCACTCGATTGGCATGATGCGGTGGTCCCACAGGCGAAGGATGAAATCCGCCTTTCGGTTCCCCAGCTTGCTCTCGCCGCAGAACTCGCCGCGTGCAGGAAGCTCCGCCGCGGTACGTACCTCCCGCCGCGGCACCTTTACCAGACCGACACGAAGCAGCGCATCTTCCACCTGCTGCTCCTGGTTGGCTTTTCCCTCGTTGCGCCGGTTGGTTCCCAGGCGCTGCGTGGCCATCATTGCTGCCGTCGCCACCACTGCCGCGTACCGCTCAGCTTCGTTGGGCTCCCGCTCCTCGGCCACCCACGGGAATCGACGGCGATCCAGTCCCAGCAGCACCACCGAAACAATGCGCTCAACAAGCTCGGGTTCCGCCTGAAAGCGCTTGGCCGTGAGTGAAACCGCGTCTGCGAGGGTTTTCAGGTCGTCGGCGGAGATCGGCGGGCCGGCAAGGTAGCGGAGGATCTCGAGGCGCTCGGGCTGGCCGAACAGCGCCGGATCATTCCCCAGCCTCGTGAGATCAACCGTGAGTTCGAGAAAGTCTTCGATTCGGTCCTGATACTTCTCGAAATGGCGCAGGTAGGCTTCGAGAGGCTCCTCAAGCCGCTCTACCCGGAACAGGTCGATCGCCCTTCGCCGCTCGCGATCCAGCTCCTCGGGGCTCCAGCGGGGTGGAGACCTCATCCGACCTCTCCAGTAACCGTTCGGGTGAAGGAATCATCAGGCGCTCCATCTCTCGGGGCTCGAACTTGGTGAGTCCCCCGGCATACGTGCGTCCGTCTGACTGCTGTGTAAAGCCGTTCAGGTACGCACAGAGCCCGGCAAGCACCGGCTCGGCAAACGCCTCGCGGGGATAGAGGCCGTGAGCAATGTTGATGTGACGCGCCGCCACCCTGTTGCGTACGAAGACGGGTGGACGCCGGGCCATGTACGTCGCCAGGATGGGTGCCGGGGTGCGTAGCCCGACGGACCACCACGCTCTCCGATGCGAGGCAATGTAGCCTTCGTGCACGCGCATCCGGCGCAGCCGGTCCAGAAAACGCTCCACCGCGCGTAGTTCTGCTCCCCCGAAGACCCCCAGATCCTCGGGAAGATCGATAACGCGCCGAAGACGCTCCGCATCGGTGAGCTCGGCGCCCGCCTCCAACAGTTCGCGGGCGCGTGTCACTGTCCGGAACAGGACTTCTTCGGGAAGCCCGTGGCTGTGAGGGCCTTCGATCCACGCCTTGTTGGCACCCGTTACCTGGCCACGGTGAACGCGGCAAAGTTCACCCAGCTCCACGAAGCCTGCGGGCTGGGTGCGCCGAGGCCGGGTGAGGTGGGACCATCGGCTTTCCGTCTTCAGCCGTTCGCGATGAACGCGACGAAGCGGAGGCGCCTCGCGAGGCGGCAGCGAAGGAACGCGAACCATCTGGACCGCCCGCGGCGTCGCTCCGACGACGAACTGCGTGATGACCGCGGTCGTCATCGCATCGGGAAACGGTGCAGCCGATGGCTCTACGACCTCCAGCCGGCGAAGTCCGAGATCCCGCAGAAGCAGGTGCCGGATCAGGCTGCCGTAATTCACGTCCAGCCACTCGGCCGAGGTGATTACCGAGCCAATGTCACCCGGCGAGGCGTAGAGCGCCGTCGCGAGAAAGAAATATGCGTGCAGGCCGGCAAGCTGGCTGGCGGGGATCCCTCGTTCGGCCGCGTGGCGAACAAGCCAGGCCTTCCATTGTGGCTCGATCAGGTGATGGCGCACGTACGGCGGATTGCCGATGTACAACGTGCGGCCCCTCACCTTCTCCACGTCTGCGCGGCGATAGTCTGCGAGGAGCACGGTGGCTCGTTCAGACAGCCCTGCAGATGCCAGGTGACCACGGCATAGCAGTGCCGCCACCGGGTCCAGTTCGATGCCGACCAGCGCGGCACCAGGCATTCGGCGTCCGGCTTCGACAAGGAACCGGCCTGAGCCCGCACCCATGTCGATCACGCGTGCAGGAGGCGTGGATGCCGAAACCCCATCCAGCATGTGGCGCGCGACGACTCCCGGGGTGTACACGGCGCCCTGTGCCCGCCGCACATCCGGCCTTCGAAGGGAACAGAATGCAGCGCCCAGAGGATCTTCGCCGTCGCCGATCCGCTGTCTGACCTCACGGACGAGCAAAGGCGGAGACGGCGGCAGGTGACGAATGAGAGCGCGCTCGGGGAGCGACAGAGGTCCAACGTCCGCGGCTCCGAGTGCGCAGGCGAGCGCGAGCAGCTCGCCTTCGGAGAGCAGACCCAGAGCACCGTCGGGCGCCAGCTGGTCTGGCCCGGCGCCATGCTGATTGCGGAGAGCTCGGCTCACGCACGTAGAGGTTGGTGGAGTTGCCGCTGGCGAGGCTTGCGCCGACAATCTATACGGTGGTCGCCAGCGCATCCAGCAGCTTGCCGTGGATGCCGCCGAAGCCGCCGTTGGACATGATCAGCACCACCTCGCCGCCCCGCAGCTCCGGCGTGATGCGCGCGACGATCTCGTCGGGGTCGGGGATGAAGTCCGCGGGCTTGCCCTCGGCGCGCCATGCCTCCACCAGCTCCAGCGGGTTCATCGCCGTCTCCGCCGTGTAGCGCTCGGGGTGAAAGAGCCCCGCCAGCACCACCCGCTGCGCGCCCCCGAACGCCTGCCGGTACGCCTCCTGGAATTCGCGGCGCTGGGCCGTGTAGCTGCGCGGCTCGAAGACGGCCACCACGGGGCGGCCGGGGTAGCGCTGCCGCACCGCGTCGATCGTCTCGCGCACGGCGGTGGGGTGATGGGCGAAGTCGTCGATCACCGTCACGCCGCGCACCTCGCCGCGCACCTCCATCCGCCGCTTTACGCTGGCGAAGGTGCGCAGCCCCTCGCGCACCCGCTCGCGGTCCGCGCCGACGGCCTCCGCCGCGGCGATCACCGCCAGGCAGTTGCGCACGTTGAAGGCGCCGGTCAGCGGCGTCTGCACCTCGCCCCAGATCTCGCCACCGTGCAGCGCGGTGAAGCGCGTCCCCTGCTCGCCGAAGGAGACGTCCCGCGCCGTCCAGCGCGGATGTTCGCCGCTCGCCTCCGTCGAGTCGTCGCCGTAGGCGAAGGACTCCACGGGCGCGAAGGCCCTGGGCGCCAGCTCGCGGACGATCGGCGAATCCCATCCCGCCACCAGCGTTCCGCTCCGCGGCACCAGGTTGATGAAGCGCGCGAAGGCGAAGCGGTACGCCTCTTCGTCGCGGTAGATGTCGGCGTGGTCGAACTCGATGTTGTTGACGATGGCCGTGACGGGCAGGTAGTGCCACATCTTGGGGCCCTTGTCGAAGTACGCCGTGTCGTACTCGTCAGACTCGATCACAAAGTAGTCCGACTCCGTCAGCCGGAAGCTGCTGCCGAAGTTCTCCGCGATGCCGCCGATGAGGAAGGAGGGCTCGAGCCCCGCGCTCTCCAGGATCCAGGCCAGCAGCGAGGTGGTCGTGGTCTTGCCGTGCGTCCCGGCCACAGCCAGCACGTGGCGGCCGCGCAGGAACTCGTCCTTGATGACCACGGCGGCGGCGGTGTAGTGCATCCGCCGGTCCAGCACCGCCTCCAGCTCCGGGTTGCCGCGGCTGATGGCGTTGCCCACGATGACGATGTCGGGGTTCACGTCCAGGTTGGCCGGCGCGTACCCCTCCGCGTAGTCGATGCCCAGCGATCTGAGCTGCGAGGCCATCGGCTCGTACACGTTCTCGTCGCTCCCCGTGACGCGGTGCCCGGCCGCGCGCAGCAGCCCCGCCAGCGACGCCATCGCCGTCCCGCCGATCCCGATGAGGTGGTAGTGGCGCGGGCTGGGCGAGCGGACCGGGTGACGGCGGGCGGTGGACGCGGACTCGGGCATTCCTGCACTCTCCTTGCGCGTGGACGGTGGGGCGCGGGGGAACGCCAGAGGCGTGCCGCCCGACTGCGGACGAAGTGCGCGGGGTGTAGATTGGAGCCACGGCCCGGCGGCTGCAACGTCTGCCGGGCTGAACCTTTCGAGGAAAGATGGGGACGGATGCCGGAAGATACGGTCCTGCAGATCAACGATTCGCTGTGGATTCCGCGCGCGGAGCTGACGTACCGCGCGACGCGGTCCGGCGGACCGGGCGGGCAGCACGTCAACACGAGTTCCAGCCGCGTGGAGCTGGCGTGGGACGTGGGCGCGTCGCCCAGCCTGACGGAGGAGCAGCGCGCGCTGATCCGGACCAAGCTGGCCAACCGCATCAACTCCGAGGGCGTGCTGCTGCTCACCAGCAGCGAGTCGCGCAGCCAGCACCAGAACCGCGAGTTCGTCACCTCGCGCTTTGTCGAACTGCTCGCCCTGGCGCTGACCGTCCCCAGGAAGCGCAAGAAGACGAAGCCCC
>DATAAG010000387.1:0-3504 GCA_036260235.1 Longimicrobium sp. | reverse complement strand
GCCGGCTATCGCATCGCCGATTGGCAGTAGTCCGGCGGTTAGACCAACATCCTCCGCCGTGGCCGTGGCGCCCGCCGCGGCGGGACCCCAGCCGCCGGGCGCGGGGAGCGGCGCGCCCGCGCGCCGCGCGCCGGCGCTGCGCGAGAAGGCCGCCTCCATGCTGCAGCGCCAGGGCGCGGTGGTGGCGCTCGTCGTGGTGTGCGCGTTCGGGGTGATTCGCTACGAGGCGTTCCTGACGCCCGAGAACCTGCTCAACGTGCTGCGGCAGAACAGCATGCTGGGGATGGTGGCGCTGGGGATGACGATGGTGATCCTCACCGGCGGCATTGACCTCTCCGTGGGCTCGGTGCTGGCGATCGGCGGGATCACGGCGGCGTACCTCTCGTCGCAGGGAACGCTGGTCGCCGTTGCGGCGGGCCTGGGCGCCGGGGCGCTGCTGGGGACGCTGAACGGCGTGCTGATCACCAAGGCCCGCATCCAGCCCTTCATCGTCACCCTGGCGATGATGATCGCGGCGCGCGGCGTGGCCATGGGCGTCACGGGCGAGAACTCGGTGCGGGTGGACCGCGCGGCCGAGGGCTTCCTGTGGCTGGGCCGGGGCCGGATCGCCGGCATCCCGGTGCCGGTGGTGCTGGCGGCGCTGGCGTTCCTGGCCGGGTGGATCGTGCTGCGCTACACCCGCTTCGGCCGCTACGTCTACGCCGCGGGCGACCACCAGGACGCGGCGCGGCTGCTGGGCCTCAAGGTGGACCGCGTGCTGATCGCCACCTACATGCTCAGCGGGCTCCTCGCCGCGCTGGCGGGGATCGTCCTGGCGGGCCGCCTGGGGGCGGGGCAGCCGGTGGCCGGCAACGGCTACGAGCTGGACGCCATCGCCGCGGTGGTGGTGGGCGGAACGCTCCTCTCCGGCGGCCAGGGCGGGGTGGGCTCCACCCTCATCGGCGTGCTGCTGCTGGGGGTGATCTTCAACCTGTTCAACCTGGAAGGCACCATCACGCCGTGGTGGCAGTCGGTGCTGCGGGGCGTCTTCCTGCTGGGCGTGGTGGTGGTGCAGGCCCGCCTGCAGCGCCGGGCGGCGCACGGGGGGTGAGGTGACGGACGGGACGGAGACGCTGCTGGAGCACCCCCACCGCCGCTTCAACCCGCTCTCCGGCGAGTGGGTGCTGGTGTCGCCGCACCGCGCGCGGCGGCCCTGGCAGGGGCAGGTGGAGCGCCCGGCGGCGGAGTACCGGCCGGAGTACGACCCGTCGTGCTACCTCTGCCCCGGGAACGAGCGCGCGGGCGGCGAGCGCAACCCGGAGTACGGGGGGACGTTCGTCTTCGACAACGACTTCGCCGCGCTGAAGCCGGATGCGCCGGAGGCGGAGGTGGAGGTGGGCGGGCTGCTGCGGGCGCGGAGCGAGACGGGGGTGTGCCGCGTGGTCTGCTTCTCCCCGCGCCACGACCTCTCGCTCCCGGACCTGGAGCCCGCCGCCCTGCGGGGCGTGGTGGACGTGTGGGCGGAGGAGTACGCGCGGCTGGGGAGCCGGCCGGACATCGCCCACGTGCAGATCTTCGAGAACAAGGGCGAGGCGATGGGGTGCAGCAACCCGCACCCCCACGGGCAGGTCTGGGCGCAGCGCTCCGTTCCCCGCCTCCCCGCGCGCGAGGGCGAGCGGCAGGCGGAGCACTTCGACCGGCACGGGCGGACGCTGCTGGAGGACTACCTGCGGCTGGAGCTGGAGCGGGAGGAGCGGATCGTCTGCGCCAACGGCGGCTTCGTGGCGCTGGTGCCGTTCTGGGCCGTCTGGCCCTTCGAGACGCTGGTGGTGAGCCGCCGCCCCGTCCCGGACCTCCTCGCGCTGGAGGACGGGGAGCGGGACGACCTCGCCGACCTCCTGAAGCGGCTGACGACGCGCTACGACAACCTGTTCGGCGTCTCCTTCCCTTACTCCGCCGGCTTCCACCAGGCGCCCACGGACGGGCGTCCGCACCCGGAGTGGCACCTGCACATGCACTTCCTTCCCCCGCTCCTCCGCTCCGCCACGGTGCGCAAGTTCATGGTGGGATACGAGATGCTGGGCGAGCCGCAGCGCGACGTGACGCCGGAGAGCAGCGCCGAGCGGCTGCGCGCCCTCTCCGAGACGCGCGCGGCGGCGGGGGTGGAAGGATGATGCGCCGATTCGTCCTCCTCGCCGCGGCGCTGGCCGCCTGCGCGCCGCCGCCGCGCGGGCCGGCGGTCGGCGCGACGTACACCAATCCCGTGCTGGACGCGGACTTCCCCGATCCTACGGTGATCCGGGCCCCGGACGGGACGTTCTACGCGTACGCCACCCAGACGGAGCGGGACGGCAGGATGCTCAACGTCCAGGTGGCCCGCTCGCGCGACCTGGCGGCGTGGGAGCACCTCGGCGACGCCCTCCCCGTGAAGCCGCGCTGGGCGAGCGAGACGCAGGACTTCTGGGCGCCGCACGTCTCCGAGCACGGCGGCACGTACTACCTGTACTACTCCGCCAAACCGGACGCCGCGGTCCGCGACACCACCCGCGGGCTCTGCCTGGCCGTGGCGACGGCGACGCGGCCGGAGGGTCCCTTCACGGACCGGGGCGAGCCGCTGCAGTGCGGGACCGGCTTCGTGAACATCGACCCGATGGCCTTCGACGATCCGCAGACGGGCCGCCGCCTCCTCTACTGGGGTTCCGGCTTCGGGCCCATCAAGGTGCAGGAGCTCGCCGCGGACCGCGTCAGCTTCGCGCCGGGGAGCCGTCCCATCGATCTGATCCACCCAGTGCGGACGGACGATCCGGCGGACTACCAGCGGCTGGTGGAAGGGGCGTGGGTCACGTACCGGGCGCCGTTCTACTACCTGTTCTACTCCGGCGACAACTGCTGCGGCCCGAACGCGCACTACGCGGCGCTGGTGGCTCGCTCGCGCAGCGCCACGGGCCCGTTCGAGACGCTGGCGCAGGCGACCGGCGCCGCGAACAGCGCCATCCTGGAGCGCGGCGGCCACTGGAACGCCCCCGGCCACAACTCGGTGATCACCGACGCGCGCGGCACCGACTGGATCGTCTACCACGCCGTGGACACGCGCCGCCCGCGGACGAAGGAGACGGACGACGTCAACACCCGCCGGGTGATGCTGATCGACCGGCTGGTCTGGGTGGACGGCTGGCCCCGCGTGGACCGCGGCCCGTCGGATACGCCGCGCCCCCGGCCGGCGGTGAGGTGATGGAGTGATGGAGTGATGGAGTGATGGAGTGATGGCGTGATGGAGTGAACGTGGCCGGCTCCGAGCCCAGCGATTGAAATCGCCGCAACGACTACGCGCTGTCCGCCTTCCCGGACAAACTGGCGCAGCCGTCGTGCAGTTCTCCCCTTTCCCGCGCAGCGGGGGAGAGGGGCCGGGGGAGAGGGGGCCGGCGGCGGGCGGTAGGATGCCTGGCCAACGGCTTGAACCCGGCGCCCACCCCAACCTCCCCCAGGGGTTTTTGGGGGAGGTGGGCGAGTCTTGCGAGCCCGGAG
>DATAAG010000386.1:0-8117 GCA_036260235.1 Longimicrobium sp. | reverse complement strand
TCGACTTCGCGTCCAGCCCCTTCTTCGTCAACACCACGCTGGCAAAGTGGACGCCGCCCGCCGGGGTGCCGCGGCGCGCCGGGGTCTCGTCGTTCGGCATCGGCGGCACCAACGCGCACGTGGTGATGGAGCAGGCGCCCGCCGCGGCGCCCTCCGCCGCCCCGTCGCGGCCGGAGCAGCTTCTCGTCCTTTCCGCGCGGACGGAGACGGCGCTGGACGCGGCGGGCCGGCGGCTGGCCGCGCACCTGGAGCAGAACCCGGAGCAGCCGCTGGCGGACGTGGCGTGGACGCTTCAGCAGGGGCGCCGCGCGTTCGCCCACCGCCGCGCGGTCGTGGCGCGCACCCACGCCGAGGCCGCGCAGGCGCTGGCGGACCCGGCCCGCGGCGTGACGGGCCAGGCGGGGAGCGAGGCGCCCTCGGCCGTCTTTCTCTTCCCCGGCCAGGGCGCGCAGTACGCGGGGATGGCGCGCGGCCTCTACGAGCGCGAGCCCGTCTTCCGCGAGGAGCTGGACCGCTGCGCGGAGTTCCTGCGCCCGCACCTGGGGCTGGACCTGCGCGAGGCGATCTTCTCGGACGACGCGGACCGGCTGAAGCAGACGGCGCTGGCCCAGCCCGCGCTCTTCGCCGTCGAATACGCGATCGCGAAGGTGTGGATGAGCTGGGGCGTGCAGCCGGAGTCGATGATCGGCCACAGCGTGGGCGAGTACGTGGCCGCCTGCCTGGCCGGCGTCTTCTCGCTGGAGGACGCGCTGGCGCTGGTGGCCGAGCGCGGGCGGCTGATGCAGTCGCTGCCGGCCGGCTCCATGCTGGCCGTGCCGCTCCCGGCCGCGCAGGTGGAGCCGATGCTGGTTCCCGCGGTTTCGGTCGCGACGATCAACGGGCCGGACCGCTGTGTGGTCTCCGGGCCCAGCGACGAGATCGCCCGGCTGCAGGCGGAGCTGGTTGGCCGCGGGATCGAGGCGAAGTGGGTGGAGACGTCGCACGCCTTCCACTCGCCCATGATGGACCCGGTCCTGGACGCCTTCACCGCCCGCGTGGCGCGGACCGTCCGCAGCGCGCCCGAGGTGCGCTGGGTGTCGAACCTCACGGGGACGTGGATCACGCCCGCGGAGGCGACGGACCCGGCCTACTGGGCCAGCCACCTGCGCCAGGCCGTCCGCTTCGCGGACTGCGTGGCGGCCGTGGCGGCGGAGGGGCGCGAGCGCGTCTTCATCGAGTGCGGCCCCGGGCGCACCCTGTCGTCGCTGGTGAAGCGGCAGGTGCCGGGCGCGGCCGCCATCCATTCCATCCGCCATCCCGAGGACACGGCGGACGACGTGGAGACGCTGCTGGGCGCGCTGGGCCGCGCCTGGGCCGCCGGCGTGGACGTCGACTGGACGGCCGTGCACGGGGGCGAGGCGCGCCGCCGCGTGCCCCTGCCCACCTATCCCTTCGAGCGCAAGCGGTTCTGGATCGACCGCGCGCCACAGCCCGGCTTCATCCCCCCGGCGGCGGCGATCACCACCCGCGACGAGGAGGAGGCGGAGAACGCCGCCGACCCGCGCGAGGGGTGGACCAGGACGCAGCGCGGCGTGGCGGAAATCTGGACGACGCTCTTCGGCGCCGCGCCGGGGCTGCACGACGACTTCTTCGGGGAGGGCGGCGACTCGCTGATGGCAACGCAGCTGGTGGCCCGCCTCCGCACGGAGCTGAGCGCGGAGATCGGCGTGCGCGCCGTGTTCGAGGCACCCACCGTGGCCGCGCTGGCGGCGGTGATCGACGGCGAGGCCGCGGACGACGAGCTGGACGCGCTGCTGGCCGGGGTGGAGGAGCTGACCGACGCCGACATCGAGGCCCTGCTGGCGGTGGGCGCGGGGGAGGGTGGCCATGACTGAGCTGGCCACTCGCCTGGCAAAGCTGACGCCCGCGCAGCGCAGGCTGCTGGAGCTGCGGCGCGCGCAGCAGTCCGGGGCCGCCCCCGCCGCCATTCCCGCGCGCGGAGAGGGGCCGGCGCCGCTCTCGTTTTCGCAGCGGCGCCTGTGGTTTCTGGACCGCATGGAGCCGGGGAACGCCTTTTACAACCTTCCCAACGCCGTGCGGCTGCGCGGCGCGCTGGACGTGCCCGCGCTGGAGCGCGCCCTGGGCCAGGTGGTGGCCCGGCACGCCGTGCTGCGCAGCGTGTTCCGCGAGGTGGCGGGCGAGCCGGTGCAGGCCCCGCTCCCCCCGCGCCCCTTCGCGCTCCCCGTCAACGTCCTCTTCGGCGCGGACGACGACGCCCTGCGCGCTGCGCTGGCGGCCGAGGCGCGGCTTCCGTTCGACCTTGCCGAGGGGCCGCCGTTCCGCGCACGCCTCTTTCGCCTGGGCGCCCGGGACCACGCGCTGGTCGTGACCCTGCACCACGTGGTGGGCGACGCGTGGTCGTTCGGCGTGCTCTTTCGCGAGCTGGGCGCGCTGTACGGCGCCTTTGCGGCGGGCGAGCCGTCGCCGCTGGGGCCGCTCCCCATTCAGTACGCGGACTACGCCGCCTGGCAGCGCCGCCACGGCACGCCGGAGGCCCTGGCGCCGCAGCTGGACTGGTGGACGGAGCGGATGAAGGGCGCGCCGGACCTGCTGGAGCTGCCGGCGGACCGCCCCCGTCCCGCCGTGCAGAAGTTCCGCGGCGGGCGCCACCGCATGGAGCTCTCCGGCGAGCTGACGGAGCGGCTGCGGCAGATCGGCGGCGAGCACGGGGCCACGCTGTTCATGGTGCTGCTGGCCGCGTGGCAGACGCTCCTCGCCCGCCACACGGGGCGCGAGGACGTGGTCGTGGGCTCGTCCATCGCGGGACGCAACCGGGCGGAGACGGAGGGGCTCATCGGCTTCTTCGTCAACACGCTGGCCATGCGCACGGACCTGTCCGGCGACCCCGGCTTCCGCCAGCTGCTGGAGCGGGTGCGGCGGACGGCACTGGACGCGTACGCGCGGCAGGACCTGCCCTTCGAGTCGCTGGTGGAGGCGCTGCGCATTCCCCGCGACCTCAGCCGGCAGCCCGTCTTCCAGGCCATGCTGATGCTGCACCGGCCGCAGGGCGCGTTCGCGCTCCCCGGGCTGGAGTGCGAGCCCCTGGAGGCCGATCCCGGCACCTCCATCTTCGACCTGGGGCTCTACGCGTGGGACCGGCCCGAGGGGCTGCGCGCCATGCTGGAGTACAACGCCGACCTCTTCGACGCGGCCACGGCGGCGCGCTTCGTGGACCGCTTTCGTACGCTGCTGGAAGGGATCGCGGCGAACCCGGACGCGCCCCTCAGCCGCCTGCCGGTGATGCCGGCCGGCGAGGCCGCGCAGCTGTCCGCGTGGAACGCCACCGGGCGGGATTATCCCGGCACGGAGTGCATCCACGAGCTGATCGCGAAGCAGGCGGCGGCCACGCCGGACGCCGTCGCGGTCGTCTTCGAGGACGAACGGGTGACGTACGCGGAGCTGGACCGCCGCGCCAACCGCCTGGCCAACCACCTGCGCGCCCTGGGCGTGGGCCCCGAGGTGCGCGTGGGCGTCTGCGCCGAGCGCTCCGTCGAGCTCGTCGTCGCGCTGCTGGGCGTGCTGAAGGCCGGCGGCGGATACGTGCCGCTCGACCCCGGCTACCCGCGCGACCGGCTGGCGTACATGCTGGCGGACTCGCGCGTCGCCGTGCTGCTGACGCAGGCGCACCTGGCGGACCGCATTCCCCCGCACGGCGCGCGCACGGTGCGGCTGGACGCCGACTGGCCGCGCATCGCGCAGGAGAGCGACGCGGCGCCGGAGCCGGGCGTGGGGCTCGACCACCTGGCGTACGTCATCTACACCTCCGGCAGCACCGGCCAGCCCAAGGGCGCCGAGAACGAGCACCGCGGCATCCGCAACCGGCTGCTGTGGATGCAGGAGGCGTTCGGCCTGGACGGGACCGACGCCGTCCTGCAGAAGACGCCGTTCTCGTTCGACGTCAGTGTCTGGGAGTTCTTCTGGCCGCTGATGACGGGCGCCCGCCTGGTGGTGGCGAAGCCCGAGGGGCACCGCGAGCCGGCGTACCTGGCGCGGCTCATCGGCCAGGAGGGGGTGACGACGGTGCACTTCGTCCCCTCCATGCTGCAGGCCTTCCTGGAGGAACCGGACCTCTCCGCGTGCGCCCCGCTGCGCCGGGTGGTCTGCTCCGGCGAGGCGCTTCCGGCGGAGCTGCAGACGCGCTTCTTCCAGCGTCTCGGCGCCGGGCTGCACAACCTGTACGGCCCCACCGAGGCGGCCGTGGACGTGACCTGGTGGGCGTGCGCGCCGGACGACGACCGCCGCTCCGTCCCCATCGGCCGTCCCATCGCCAACACGCAGATCCACCTGCTGGACGCGCGGCTCAACCCCGTCCCGGCCGGCGTGGCGGGGGAGCTGTACATCGCCGGCGTGCAGGTGGGGCGCGGCTACCTGGGGCGCCGCGGATTGACGGCGGAGCGCTTCGTCCCCGACCCGTTCTCCGCCCATCCCGGTGCGCGGATGTACCGCACGGGCGACCTGGCGCGGTGGCTGGCGGACGGCAGCGTGGACTACCTGGGCCGCGCCGACCACCAGGTCAAGGTCCGCGGCTTCCGCATCGAGCTGGGGGAGATCGAGGCCGCCCTGGCCGCGCACCCCGGCGTGCGCGAGGCGGTGGTCGTCGCCCGGACGGACGCGCCGGGCGAGACGCGGCTGGTGGCGTACCTGACCGCCGCGGGCGAGGCGGCGCCGGACGCGGCCGCGCTGCGCGAGCACCTGCGCGCGGGGCTGCCGGAATACATGGTCCCCACCGCCTTCGTGGCCATGGAGGCGCTTCCGCTCTCCCCCAACGGCAAGGTGGACCGCAAGGCCCTTCCCGCCCCCGAGGCCCGGCGCGACGAGGCGGTGGCCTTCGTGGCCCCGCGCGACGAGACGGAGCGCGCCATCGCGGAGATCTGGCGCGAGGCGCTGGGCGTGGAGCAGGTGGGGGTGGACGACAACTTCTTTGACCTGGGCGGCCACTCGCTGCTGCTGGTGCGGGTGCACGGGCGCATCCGCGAGGCGCTGGGGCCCGAGGTCACGGTGGTGGAGCTCTTTCAGCACCCCACCGTGGGCGCCCTGGCGGCGCGGCTGGCGCGGGGCGGCGAGCAGGCCGCCCCCGCGCGCGAGGCGGTGGACGAACGGGCCCGGCGCCAGAAGGCGGCGCTGGAGCGGCAGAAGCAGGCGGCGATGCAACGGAGAGGCGGCAATGGCAGGTGATGATTTCGCGGGCGTGGAGGGGATCGCCGTCGTCGGCATGGCGGGGCGGTTTCCCGGCGCGGCCGGCGTGGACGAGTTCTGGAGCAACCTGCGCGCGGGGGTGGAAAGCATCCGCCGCTTTGCGCCGGAGGAGCTCCGCGAGGCGGGCGTGGACCCCAGCCTGTTCCAGGACCCGAACTACGTCCCCGCGCGCGGCGCCGTGGACGGCATCGAATGGTTCGACGCCGCCTTCTTCGGCGTGCCCCCGCGCGAGGCCGAGGTCACCGATCCGCAGCACCGCATGTTCCTGGAAGTGGCGTGGGAGGCGCTGGAGCGCGCCGGCGTCGATCCGCAGCGCGCCCCCGGCCGCGTGGGCGTGTACGCGGGGTGCGGGATGAACAGCTACACCCAGACGCTCAACTCCTTCGGCCGCTTCGCGAAGGCGGTGGGCGGCATGACGGCGCTGGTGGGGAGCGACAAGGACTACCTGGCCACGCGCGTGTCGTACAAGCTGGGGCTGTCCGGGCCCAGCGTGGTCGTCCAGTCCGCGTGCTCCACCTCCCTCGTCGCCGTCCACCTGGCCTCCCAGGCGCTGCTCTCGTACCAGTGCGACGTGGCGCTGGCGGGCGGGGTCTCGCTGGTGGTGCCGCAGGCCGGCTACCTGTGGCAGCAGGGGAGCATCGGCAGCCGCGACGGGCACTGCCGCGCGTTCGACGCGCGCGCCAGCGGCACGGTGCTGGGCGGCGGCGCGGGCGCCGTGGTGCTCCGGCGGCTGGAGGACGCGCTGGCCGACGGGGACAACGTGATCGCCGTCATCCGCGGCAGCGCCATCAACAACGACGGCGCCGCCAAGGTGGGGTACACGGCGCCCAGCGTGGAGGGGCAGGCCGAGGTCATCTCCGAGGCGCAGTCGCTGGCCGGCGTCCCCGCCCGGACCATCACCTACGTAGAGGCGCACGGCACGGGGACGGAGCTGGGCGACCCCATCGAGATCGCCGCGCTCACGCAGGCGTTCCGCGCCGGCGGCGCCACGGGCACCGGCTTCTGCGCCATCGGCGCGGCCAAGAGCAACGTGGGGCACCTGGACGCGGCGGCCGGCGTCACCGGCCTCATCAAGACGTCGCTGGCGCTGGAGCACGGCGAGATCCCGCCGTCGCTGCACTTCGAGTCGCCCAACCCGTCCATCGACTTCGCCTCCAGCCCGTTCTACGTCGCCGCGAAGCTGGCAAAGTGGTCGACGGAGGCCGGTCTTCCCCGCCGCGCGGGCGTCTCGTCGTTCGGCATCGGCGGGACCAACGCGCACGTGGTGATGGAGCAGGCGCCGCCGCGGCAGCCCTCCGCGCCGCCCTCGCGCACCTCGCAGCTGCTGGTGCTTTCCGCGCGGACGGAGACGGCGCTGGCGGCCATGGCGCAGCGGCTGCGCGGTCACCTGGAGGCGCATCCCGAGCAGCCGCTGGCGGACGTGGCGTGGACCCTTCAGCAGGGGCGCCGCGGGTTCGCCCACCGCATGGCCGTGGTGGCGCCGGACCGCGCCGCCGCCGTCCGCGCGCTGGCGGGCGAGACCCCCGCGCGCGCCGTCGCCGGCCGCGCGGGGACCAGCCAGCCCTCCGCCGTCTTCCTCTTCCCCGGCCAGGGCGCGCAGTACGCGGGGATGGCGCACGGGCTGTACGATCGCGAGCCCGTCTTCCGCGAGGAGCTGGACCGCTGCGCCGACCTCCTGCGCCCGCACCTGGGGCTGGACCTGCGCCAGGTGATCTTCTCGGACGATGCGGACCGGCTGAAGCAGACGGCGCTCACCCAGCCCGCCCTCTTCGCCGTCGAGTACGCGGTCGCGAAGCAGTGGATGGCGTGGGGGATCGCGCCGGAGTCGATGATCGGCCACAGCGTGGGCGAGTACGTGGCCGCGTGCCTGGCCGGCGTCTTTTCGCTGGACGACGCGCTGGCGCTGGTGGCCGAGCGCGGGCGGCTGATGCAGTCGCTCCCCGCCGGCTCCATGCTCGCCGTGCCCATGCCGGCCGCGGAGGTGGAGCCGATGCTCTCCGGCTCCGTGTCCGTCGCCACGATCAACGCGCCGGACCGCTGCGTGGTCTCCGGGACGAACGAGGAGATCGCGCGGCTGGAGGCGCAGATGATCGCGCGCGGGATCGAGGCGAAGCGGGTGGAGACGTCGCACGCCTTCCATTCGCCGATGATGGACCCGATCCTGGACGCCTTCACGGCCCGCGTGCGCCAGACGGTGCGCAACGCGCCGGAGCTGCGCTGGGTGTCGAACCTGACCGGGACGTGGATCACGCCGGAGCAGGCCGTCGATCCCGCGTACTGGGCCAGCCACCTGCGCCAGGCGGTGCGCTTCGCCGACTGCGTGGCCACGCTGGCGGCGGAGGGGCGCGAGCGCGTCTTCATCGAGTGCGGCCCCGGGCGCACGCTGTCGTCGCTGGTAAAGCGGCAGGTCCCCGGCTCCGCGTCCATCCACTCCCTCCGCCACCCGGACGACTCCGCGGACGACCTGGAGGTGTTGCTGGCCGCGCTGGGCCGCGCCTGGGCCGCCGGCGTGGAGGTGGACTGGACGGCCGTGCACGGCGGGGACGAGCGGCGGCGCGTGGTGCTGCCCACGTATCCCTTCGAGCGCAAGAAGTTCTGGATCGACTCGCGCGAGGCCATGCGCGCCGGCGAGGGCGCCGCGCGCGATCCCGAGAACGCCGCGGAGCGCTTCTGGGCGCCGGTGTGGAAGGAGACGCACGCCCCCGCCGCCGCCTCCCCCGCGGGGACGCGCTGGCTGGTGCTGGCGGACGGGCTGGGCTTGGGCGAGCGGCTGACGGCGCACCTGCGCAACGCAGGCGCCTCCGTCGCGGTGGCGGAGATGAACGGCGCGTTTGCCCGCGCCGGCGACGAGCGCTGGCTGGTGAACCCGGCGCGGGCGGAGG
>DATAAG010000385.1:0-5788 GCA_036260235.1 Longimicrobium sp. | reverse complement strand
GAGCTGCTCCGGCATGCGGGGGTGGACGCGATCATCACCTCCCAGTGGCAGCGGACACGCCTCACGGCGCAGCCGCTGGCGGAGCGGCTCAGCCTGAGCCCCGAGGTGATCTCGACCAGCGGGGCGCAGGCGCAGCCGGAGGCGGTGGCGGCCTCCAGGAAGTTGTCGAAGTCGCCTTCCTTGACGTTCTGGCTCCCCTCGAACATCACGTGCTCGAAGAGGTGGGCGAAGCCGGTGCGTCCCGGCTTCTCGTAGCCGGAGCCCACGTGGTACCACACGTTTACCGCCGCCACCGGGGTGGAGTGGTCTTCCGCCACGATCACCCGCAGCCCGTTGGGGAGCGTGAAGGTGGTGTGGGGGATGCTGACCTGCTGCGCCGCCGCCGGCAGCGCGAGCAGGTTCAGCAGCAGGACGAGACGCTTCATCATGCTGCCTGTTCCGGGTAAGGGTTGGTCGTCACGGTCAGTGTACTGCGCGCGGCGGATTCCGGAAATAGGGAATGGAGAGAATATAGCGCATCCTGCTAAAAATTTCGCCCCCTTCGTGAGTCGATTGTAATCGCAGCCTCCATGTGGCGCCGCCGGCTCCGCGCCCGGCGGTTGAAACCGCTTCTGCAACATCACGAAGTCCGCCTCCGCGGACTGCATGCCGGGGCCAGCCGTTCACCCCAAGCTGTCATTCCGAGGAGAGGCGCCGCGCGGAACCAGCCTCTCGCGCAGATCCTCTGCGCGCCGAACGAGGAAGCTACCGTCCGGACCTGGTGGTTCGTCACACGTCGTGATCGCGCCCACGCGAGTCCGCGCAGGCGGCCTTTGTGAAGTTCAAGCAGCGGTTTTCAACCGCCGGGCGCGGAGCCGGCGATGACTGGATCACGATCGGAAACGCCATCGTTCGCTCCGCCAGGCGAACGGCACGGTACCATCCGGACCCGCGCCGCCGCCGTCCGCATCCATACAACTCGCTGGGGCGCCGCAACTTCCGCGGCGCGTCCACCGTATGGCTTGCCGTCCCGCGGGGGGAGCAGCAACTTTGCACGCTGCTTTCCGCCCTTTCTTCCCCTCCACGACCATTCCCTCCATGACGTTCGACCTGAGAAAACGCAGTCTTGCGGTGCTGGCGTGCGCCGGTGTCGCGGCGGCCGCCCTCGCCGCGCCGGCCCAGGGGCAGCGGCTGCGGCCCACGCTGCCGGTGGAGCTCTTCGTGGGGCGCATGGAGTTCGCCGACGAGTTCCGCCTGGAGGACCAGGACCTGGCCGGCGCGCGGCTGGGGATCGACCTGGCGGACTTCTTCGGGATCAGCGGCTTCTACTGGCGCGGGCTGAACGACGACCACAACGGCTGGGCGGACGTGCAGGCGTTCGGAGGCGAGGTGCAGCTCAACCTGAACTCCGGCCGCGGCGTCACGCCCTTCCTGGTGGGCGGCCTGGGCCGCGTGGACTTCATGGACGGGTTCACCGACGTGGACGGCAACCGGCCGGAAGACCGCACCGCCGGCATCGTGGGCGGCGGCGCGCGGCTGGACCTGGGCCGCGTGGGGCTGGTGGCGGCCGCGCGCAGCTACCTCTTCGAGACCAGCGACTCCATCGGCGACGACCTGCGCTCCAACGTGCAGCTCACCGCCGGCCTCTCCTTCCGCCTGGGCTCGCCGCGCAGCCGGCGCGCCGCGGCGGTGGTGCCGCCGCCGCAGGTGGTGCGCGCCACGCCCGACACCGTGTACGTGACGCGCGACGGCGAGCGCGTGCGCCGCGGGGATGAGGAGCCGGAGAACTTCGTCACCATCCCCATCCCCCGCGAAGGGGAGATCTACCTGCGCTACGGCCCGGCGGACTCCGCCACGGTGAACCGGCGGCCGCGCGTGGACGCCGGGGTGCCGCTCACGGACGCGCAGCTGGACGCGGTGCGGCGGCAGGTGCTGGCGGACCTGGAGCCGGTGCTGCGGCAGCTGCTGGCGGCGGAGCGGGAACAGCTGCGCGAGATGGTGCGGCTGGAGCTGGCGCGCAGCGGCGGCGCTCTCACGCCGGAGGCCGAGCGGCGCCTGGTGGAGGAGCTGGAGGCGCGGCTTGCCCTGCGCCTGCGCGACGAGGTGGACCGCGTGGCGCCGGGCCCGGCCGCTCCCCAGACGCCCGGCTTCGCGCCGCGGCTGCGGGCGTGGCGGGCGTACGTGGGCGGCAACCTGGACCGGCCGCGGCAGGTGGTCGGCGGCGCGCGCGTGGACCTGGGCCCGCTGGACGCTCGCCGTCCCGCGCTGCGCGTGGTGCCGGAGCTCGCCGTCGGGGCGGGCGCGGGCGGCGCGTCGGTGCTGATGGCCGGCAACCTCCAGTACGAGTTCCCCGTCTTCCGGCTGGGCGGCGCGCCCGTGCAGCCGTACGCGTACGGCGGCGCGGGGCTGTTCTACCTGAGCGACCCGCCGCGGGGCCGCGCCAACTGGGAGGCCGTGCTGAACTTCGGCTACGGCGCGGCGGTGCCGGTCCCCGGCCGGTCCGGCGGGCCGCGCCTGTTCCTGGAGCACCAGGGAATCGACCTGTTCGACCTGAACCGCCTGCTCATCGGCCTGCGGTTCTGAAGGAGAACGCACGAGAAGAGCCCCCGCCGGCTTGCCCGGCGGGGGCTCTTTCCTTTCCCTTTGTCCGCGCGGGCGGTCAGCGTACAGTCGTTGCGGCGGCCGGCAACTCATGCTCTTTGCGGATTGATCTCGGTAACCCGTTCCGCCTGAGCTCGCCCTCACGGCCAGAAGGCAGCGCTGCAGTCCGCGAAGGCGGACTCTGCGAATTTCCAGCGGCGATTTCAGTCGCTCCCGCGTGGTGCGGGCGATTACCGGCTCAGGTTCGCAACGGGCATCAGTCGCTGCAACGGGGGCTTCCCGTTCGCACCGCGCCTGCGGGACGGTACTTGCAGCCGATCGTGCCGCCTGTTCCACCTGTGACGGTAGACGATCCGATGCGTTTCCATCGACAGACCCACGCGTGCGCCGCCGCGCTGGCACTCGCCTGCCTCGCCGCATGCACGCCCCCGGCCTCCGCGCCGCCTGCGGACGCGGCTTCCGCGCCGGCGCCCGCCGCCATGGCGCCGCTCCCGCGCGACGTCCACTCCTTCGCGCGGCCGGAGGAGGCCCGCGTGACGCACGTGAGCCTGGACCTGGCCGCCGACTTCGCCTCGCGCACGCTGGCGGGCACCGCCGCGCTGGACGTGCAGGCCGCCCCCGGCGCGGACGAGATCGTCCTGGACACCCGCGGGCTGGACGTCCAGCGGATCACCGACGCCTCCGGGCGGGAGCTGCGCTGGTCGTTCGGCACGGAGGACCCGGTGCTGGGGCGCCCGCTCACCGTGCAGCTGCCGCAGGGCGCGCGGCGCATCGTCGTCCACTACCGCACCAGCCCCGAGGCCGGCGCGCTGCAGTGGCTCACCCCCGAGCAGACGGCCGGCAGGCGGCACCCGTTCCTCTTCTCTCAGGGCCAGGCGATCCTCACGCGCACCTGGATCCCCACGCAGGACTCGCCCGGCATCCGCCAGACGTACGACGCCCGCATCACCGTCCCCGCGGGGCTGACGGCGGTGATGAGCGCGGAGATGCTGACGCCGCAGGGAGAGCCCGCGCAGGGCGGGCGCGCCTTCCGCTTCCGGCTGGGCACGCCCGTGCCGCCGTACCTCATCGCCCTGGCCGTGGGCGACCTGGCCTTCCGCGCCACCGGGCCGCGCACCGGCGTGTGGACGGAGCCGTCGATGCTGGACCGCGCCGCCAGCGAGCTGGCGGAGCTGGAGCGCTTCGTCGACGCCGCCGAGGCGCTGTACGGGCCCTACCGGTGGGGGCGCTACGACGTGCTGGTGCTGCCGCCCTCCTTTCCCTTCGGCGGGATGGAGAACCCGCGGCTCACCTTCGCCACGCCGACCATCCTGGCCGGCGACCGCTCGCTGGTGTCGCTGATCGCGCACGAGCTGGCGCACTCGTGGTCCGGCAACCTGGTCACCAACGCCACCTGGTCGGACTTCTGGCTCAACGAAGGCTTCACCACTTACTTCGAGAACCGCATCATGGAGGCGCTGTACGGGCCGGAGCGCGCCGCCATGCTGGCCAACCTGGGGTGGCAGAACCTGCAGGCCGGCATCGAGGCCGCGGGGGGAGCCGCCGGGCCCGACACGCGGCTGCACATCGACCTGGCCGGCCGCGACCCCGACGCGGGGATGACGGACATCCCCTACGAGAAGGGCGCCACCTTCCTGCGCACGCTGGAAGAGGCGGTGGGGCGCGAGCGGTGGGACGCGTACCTGCGCTCGTACTTCGACCGCCACGCCTTTCAGCCGATGACGACGGAGCGCTTCCTGGAGGATCTGCGCGCCAACCTCGTCCGCGGCGACGCCGCGCTGGAGCGGCGGCTGATGCTGGACGAGTGGGCGTACGGCACCGGCCTTCCCGCCAACGCGGTGCGCCGCGAGTCCGGCGCCTTCGCGCGGGTGGAGGCGGAGGCGCAGCGGTTCCTGGCCGGCACGCCCGCCGCCCAGCTGGCCACGCGCGCGTGGACCACGCAGGAGTGGCAGCACTTCCTGGGCGCGCTGCCGCAGGGGCTCACCCCCGCCCAGCTGGCGGACCTGGACCGCGCCTTTCGCCTTTCCGAGCAGGGGAACAGCGAGATCCTCTTCGCCTGGCTCCAGATCGCCGTGCGGCACCGGTACGAGCCCGCGCTCCCCGCGCTGGAGCGCTTCCTCACCAGCATGGGCCGGCGCAAGTTCGTGCGCCCGCTCTTCGCCAGCCTGATGGAGCAGGGCGAGTGGGGCCAGGCCCACGCCCGCCGCATCTACCGGATCGCGCGCCCCGGTTACCACCCTGTCACCTCCGGATCGGTCGACGAGATCGTCCGGTAGGCCCCGGCCGCATCCGGAGTCACGAACGCCCGCCTCCAGCCTGGAGGCGGGCGTTTTTTCGTGCCGCTGACCGCATCTGCGCACCTGTGGCCGTGTTCGCACGCAGCCTTTCATGTACAGAGTGAACGGCCTAGCGTTCCCGACTCGGGCTACCGGAAGGGATGTCTTCCTGGCCTTGACGCAGTACGACCTTTGCCGTACAATATGGAGGAAAGGAATGGGCTTCAAGGACGCGCGTGCGAGCGTAGTCGCAGCCCTGCGGTCCGGGCAGTACCAGCACGAGGAGCGCGAGGATGGGGACGAGAAGAATCTGCTGGATGCACGGGAGGTGACGCCGGATTTCGTTGCGACGCTGCTCCTGCGGTGTTCTGGTGATCAATACCAAGCCCGGCAGCACCACGCCGATCCAGGTCTGCTCTGTCATATCTTCAGACCCCAGCTGTGGGGGGAGCGATGGTACATAAAGGTCTACTTCCAGTCCAGCGTCGCCGTATTCATAAGCGTTCACCGGTAGTGACGTATCTGTTCAAGGAGGGTGAGAAAGCGGAACTGGTATGCCGGCATTGCAAGAGACTGGTGAGCACCACTCTCCGGGTGCGTGCCTATCGTTTGAAAGAGAGCGGAATCGACGTACCGGGTGTGCTCGTCTCAGTATGCGATGAGTGTGACGCAACTGTCGCCATCCCGGCGCAGTCCAGCGTGCGGCTGCTCGAGTTCCGGCGGGCCCGCAAGGACGAGTCGCTGGAGGCGCGCATCCCCACGCACCTGGAGGACGTCATCCACCTGATCGCGGACCGGTTCGAGGTGCCGGTGCAGACGTTCAGGCCGGGCCTGCTGCGCTTCTACCTGCGCGAGCTCGCGAGGGACGAGGGGCTGGCGGAGCGCGTGCGTCAGCTCGCGAGCTCGGAGCTGGCGCAGGCGCCGGCGCGGGC
>DATAAG010000384.1:0-4150 GCA_036260235.1 Longimicrobium sp. | reverse complement strand
CCTCTTCGTGAGTGGTGACGAAGACCAATGCCGGGCGGCGGAAGGCGAGGGGCTGGAGGTGTTGCGTCCCGCGGCGTAGCGCTCGGCCAGCAACCCTTCTGCAACGATGCCGCGCGGAACCGATACGGCTCCGCGCGGCATATGTGTCTGCGCTCTTCCTGCCGTCTTCAGCCCGTGGGCGGCATGCGCTGCCACTGGGGGAGGGGGCTGCACGCCAGCGGCGGCGTGGCCGGGCCGGCGTTCTGGCCCTTGACGATGAGCGCGTGCTGGCCGTTGAGCACGGTGCCCGGGGGGAGCGGCAGCGTGTCGGTGAGCGTGGCGATGTTCCCCGCGCCCACGGGAATGGGCCCCAGCGGCGCGACGTCGCTGCCGGGCTGCTCGCAGGTGCCCTGCACCACCGCCCCCTGCAACTGCTGGTTGCCGGCCGTGACGCCGGTGACGTTCAGCGAGATCTCCGTCTGCTCGCCGATGCCGCGGACGTTCACGGAGCCGGTGACGCCCGAGTTGTTGACCGGCGACAGCCGCCCCGCCGCCATGGTCTGCTCCGGGCGGGGGATGTTGGTCACGTTGGGCGCCGGCTGGTTTGCCGCGCCCGGCGTCTGGCTTCCCCCGGCGCGGGAGGTGTCCACTTCCTGCGTCGCGGTTTCGCCCTCCGCGCCGTCGCCCGCCCCGCAGGCGGCCGCCAGGCACAGCGCCGCGGCGGCGCTCACGATCGTCCTCATCCTCCCGTCCCTCCTCCTCGTCTGGAACCGTCTCGGGGAAGCGCGGGGAGGCGGCAAGGAGCGTTCCAGCCTTCGTCCAATCCTGAACGGATTGGGCCTCACGCAGAGTCAGCAGAGCCAACAGAGTCGGGATGACACCCTCTGCTGACTCTGCTGACTTTGCGTGATGAGACAAATCCGTTCGTCTCAGCCCCCGGAGAAGCGGCGCCTCGCCTCCTCCAGCTGCTCCGGGCGGCCGATGTCGATCCAGGTGTATCCGTCCACCCGGAAGGGGAGGATGCGCTCGCCCGCGCCGGCCAGGCGCAGGTACGGGTCCAGGATGGAGAACGCGCCCCGCTCCGTCAGCAGGCCGAAGATGCGCGGGGAGATGACGTGGATGCCGGCGAAGGGCATCGCGCGCACCTGGCCCGCAGCGGGGCGCACGCGCAGGTCCAGCCCCTTCCCCTCGTCCGTCCGCCCCAGCAGCCCCTCCTCGTCGAAGAGCAGCTTGCGGCTGGTGGAGCGCTCCATCACCGCCACCGTGGCCAATGGATCGCCCGCGGCGAGGTGGGCGGCGTACATCTCGCCCAGCGGCACGTCGGAAAGGATGTCGGCGTTGTGGAGGAAGAAGGGCTCGCTCTTCCGGAACAGCGCCTCCGCGGCCAGCAGCGCGCCGCCGGTCTCCAGCGGCCCCGGGTCCTCGCGCGAGAAGAGGGCCTCCACCCCGAAGCCGCCGCGGGAGCGCACGTAGTCCTCGATCTGCTCCCCCAGGTGGGCCGTGTTGACGATCAGCCGGTCCGCGCCGGCCGCGATCAGCCGCCGCGCCACCCGCTCGATCATCGGCACGCCGCCGACGTCGAGGAGCGCCTTGGGGGTGTGGTCGGTCAGCGGGCGCAGGCGGGTGCCCAGCCCGGCGGCCAGGATCATCGCGTCCACGCCGCTACTCCGGCAGCGACGCCGCGCCCGCCGCCGCCCCGGCCGCGGCGATCTCCGCCTGCTCGCCGCGCGCGGGCCACTTCGCCTCTTCCCGGTGCGTCAGCACCACGTTGACGGAGGGGTAGTGCTCGCGCAGGAACGCCGCCAGCCGCTCCGCGAAGTAGACGGAGCGGTGCTGCCCGCCCGTGCAGCCGAAGTGCGCGGAAAGCGAGCTGAAGCCGCGGGTGAGCCACACCCCCACGTGGCTTTCCACCAGCCCGCGGACGTGCGCCCAGAACTCCTCCACCTCCGGCTGCTGCTCCAGGAAGTAGATCACCGGCTCGTCGCACCCGCAGAGCGAGACGTACTCGGCGTAGCGGCCGGGGTTGTGGATGGCGCGGCAGTCGAAGACGAAGCCCCCGCCGTGCCCGCCGCCGTCTTCCGGGTAGCCGCCCTTGAAGCTGAAGCTGCCCACGTGCACGGTCAGGCCGGGAAGCGCCTGCGCCGGCTTCCTGCGCAGCGACGTCGTCTTGCAGATGCGCTCGAACACCGCCTGCAGCTCCGGCAGCTCGATGCTGACGAAGCCCGTCTCCAGCATCCGCTCGATGTTGCGCACCGCCTGCGGCACGCTCTGCAGAAAGCGCGGCTTGCGCTCGTAGAAGCCGCGGTAGCCGTACGCGCCCATCGCCTGCATGATGCGCACGAGCACGTAGCCCCGCAGGTGCTGGCGAAAGCGCTCGCGGTCCACGCGCACGTAGCGCTCCAGCTCCGCCAGGTAGTGCTCCAGCAGCTCATCGCGCACCGGCTCCGTCATCCCCACCTTGGGGTCGTACAGCAGCGACGCCACGTCGTACTGCAGCGCGCCGCGGCGGCCGCCCTGGTAGTCGATGAACCAGGGCTCGCCGTCGCGCAGCATCACGTTGCGGCTCTGGAAGTCGCGGTACAGGAAGTGGCGCGTGTCCGCCCCCAGCAGAAAGGTGGCGAAGCGGCGGAAGTCCTTCTCCAGCCGCGCCTCGTTGAAGGGGATGTGCGCCAGCTTGAGGAAGTGGTACTTGAAGTAGTTCAGGTCCCACAGGATCGACTGCCGGTCGAACGCGGCGCGCGGATACGCCACGGAGTAGTCCACCACCCGGCCGCCCTCCACCTGGAAGCGGGGAAGGAGCTCCACGATGCGGCGGTAGACGGGGAGCATGGACGCGGGAAAGTCCGCGCCCGGGTCCTGGCGGCGCGCCTGGGTGACGGCGTCGAACAGGGTGGTCTCGCCCAGGTCCTCCTCCAGGTACACGCCGGCCTTCTCGTCCTTCGCGTAGATCTGCGGGACGGGGAGGCCGATGGAGCGGAAGGCGCCGGTGAAGGAGAGGAAGGCGCGGTTCTCGTCCGGGTCCGGCCCCACCACGGCCACCGCCGTCTCCATGTCGTCGCCCACCAGCCGGTACATCTGCCGGGGCGAGCCGTCGCCGGCGATCTCCAGGATGCTGACGGGCGGCTTGCCGAAGTGCTGCTTGAACAGCCGGCGAAAGATCTTCTCCACGGTGCTGCCCTGTGCTGCGGACGGAGGAACTTCCGAGAGGCGGAAGTTAACGTCGCAACCACGGTGCCGTCAGGAGAGTGCGTGAGTGCGTGAGTGCGTGAGTGCGTGGTGCGCCGGTGCGTGGGCGAGGATGATGAGGGGTGGGGCAAACACAGTGGCGGGCGCGGGTGTATCTTCGGGGACGGTCCTCGATCAACAGGAGATGAGGGATGCGGTACGTCCTGGCGTTGATGGCGGCGGCTTCGCTCGTCGGCGCGGGCGAAGTGGGCGCGCAGGCGCACGATCACGTGCACCACGGGATCGCGCAGCCGCACGCGGTGCAGGGAGACCAGGTGGAGCGCGTGCGGCAGGCGACGGCGCGTTACCGTGACGTCGAGGTGGCGCGGCGGGAGGGGTACCGCCTGTTCGGCGCGGAGGGGCCGCTGATGGGCGAGCACTGGTACCACCCGGACCTGGTGCGCCGGCCGCTGGACCTGGAGCGGCCCTCCACGCTGCAGTACGCCACCATCGACGGGCGCAAGGTGCTGGTGGGCGTGGCCTACACCTCTTACCGCCGCCCGGACGAGCCGCTGCCGGAGGGCTTCGCCGGCGCGAACGACCAGTGGCACACGCACGACGTTACCCGCCTGGCCCGCGCCGCCACCGCCGAGCGGCCGCTGCTGCGCGGCATCGTGGAGCGCCGCATCCGCCGCGGGCGCGTGGGCGCCGGCGAGGGGCGCATGATGCTGACGATGGTGCACGCCTGGATCTGGTCGGAGAACCCGGACGGGCTCTTCGCGCAGCAGCACCGCGCGCTGCCGTACCTGCGCGCCGGGCTCCCCGCCTCCCACGCGGAGGGAGGGAGCGAGCACGCCGCCTTCGGGGTGTCGCTGATGGTGGCGGAGGGGTGCGAGCAGGAGGTGCGGCGGACGGACAGGCTGGCGGGCCTCTCCCGCCGCCAGGCGCGCGACCTGCGCCGCGCCTGCGGCCGCCACGCGGAGACCGTCCGCACCTCGCGCTCCGC
>DATAAG010000383.1:0-5041 GCA_036260235.1 Longimicrobium sp. | reverse complement strand
CGCGGAGCAGGCTGCTCCGCGCCCTCCGTGTGTGTAGGCCGGCATCCAGCCCAGCGATTGAAATCGCCGCAACAACAACACGCTGTCCGCCTTCGCGGACACCCGCACGGGCGGTCCTCGTGCGTGATTACCGGCCCCTGGCCCGGCCTGCCGTGCCGGATCCGCCGAACGAATCTACCTCACACGGAGCCGGCAGAGCCGGCAAAGGCCGGTTGGTGCCGCGGATCAGCTCGCGACCACCTTGATGTCGAACGCCGCTCTGCCGCCGCCCCGGCCCACGACGACCGTCTCCTCGATGCAGTACTCGAAGGTGATCTGGTAGTCCTGCACCACGGCGTTCTCGATGAGGAAGGCGAAATCCCTCGAGACGTGCCCGCAGGGTCCCACCTCGTCGAAGCACACGATCTCCGCCGGCACCAGCTGCAGCGCGTCTCCGCCGCCGGGCAGCGGCTGGTTGGGGGTGACGCGGATGCTGAAGATCTTCACGCCGCGGAAGAGCAGATTGCGGTACGGGTTGCGCGCCCGGATGAAGATGATCTCCGTGTCGTGCGACTCCATCTGGTCGGAAGGCCCGTCTCCCCAGTGCAGCGAGAACTGGGGCGCGAAGTCCCGCTGCTCGAACGCCAGCACGCACCCGCGACGCGGCCGCTGCCCCTGCGCGTGGACGGTGAAGTGCTTGCGGCCGGCCCGTTCGTTCAGCGCGTGGTTCGCCGCGTTCACCGCCTCATCGCAGTTGCCTTCCTCGCAGGGGCACCCGCATGGACCGGCGATCAGGTTGGGCAGCCCCATGTAGCAGACCGCGCCCGGCGGAAGCGCCACCGCGCTGAACGCAACGCCGCACCCGGGGCCCAGCACGTCGGGGTTCGCGATCACGCCCAGCGCGTTCTCCCCGTCCTGCGCGATGTAGATTCGATTGTCCATCCCCAGCTGCAGCGCTCCCAGAGCGTACCGCATGGCCGCATTGGGGTGCCTTCCCACCAGGACGGACGCGGACGAGCCCAGCAGGTCATGCTGGAACAGCAGCCCCTGGTTCTCCGGGGTGTTCGACGCGCCGCTGCCCAGCACCGAGTAGTACAGAACGTTCCCGCCGGGGGAGAACTCCACGCCGTAGGGCATGCGCGCGTGCTCCGGAGCCTCCGGAAAGGCGGGGACGGGGATGTTCACCAGGCCGGCGACGTCGACCGACCCCGTGGCGTTGTCGAACGGGTAGACCAGAACGTTGTTTTGCGACCAGTTCGCGATGGCGATGTGCTCGCCGGTTCCGCTCGCCTTCAGGTATCCCACGTCGGTGACGTTCAGGTTCAGCGGGGTGTCGGCCACGTACTGGACGCCCGTTCCGCTCACCAGGAACACGCGAAGGGTGCCGGGGCCCACACCGGCCTGGTGCGCTCCCGTGGTGATCACCGTCAGCACCCAGAAGTCCCGGCAGTTGCGGTGCTGGATGGCCGTCACCTTCTCCGTCGCCGAAAAGCCCGCCGTGGGGGGCATGGTCGTGAGGGAGGAGAGCGGCGTGACCGTCCACGCCGGAGTGCCAGTGTCGATCCGCACTCCGTCCACGTGGTTGTGCGTGCCGCTGGCCCCGTCTGCGGTGAAGACGTAGTACCGGGCCGCGTTCCCCGGGTCGGGAACGATGATGGCGGACTGGGTGGACGAGGTGTTCCCCAGCAGACCGGTCGCCCTGACGGTGTTCGCGGCGTCCCAGACCGTCCGGCCGTCGGTGTACATCAGCAGACCGCCGTTCACGTCGGAGAGGGACGCGCAACCCTCCAGGGTGTCGATGGCCGTGCTCGCGGATGCGCTCGGGGCGGGCGCGGAGAAGTCCAGCCTGGCCCGCTGTCCGAACACCCAGTTCTGATTGATGCGGCTGCTCATGATCGTGCCTCGGATAAAGGATGATGCGATGGTCCCGCACGGGATCCGGGGATCTCGCCCTGCGTGCGCTCGGTGCGGAGGGGTGAAGGAAGTGGAGGACCGCTCGCCGTGGAGGCGCGGTGCAGGTGCGGCGGCGGGAGGCGGGGTACCGCGCAAGGTGGTGCGGGCGAGACGTCCGGTCGGGAGCGCGGCGGCTCCCGGCCCGGGTTCAGGCATCATCCGCACCCGGATGGAGCCTGGGCGGAGCATTCAGCGGAAAGCGTTGCGCCCGCTCCAGTTGCGGACGGCGCTCCCCTTGACGAGAGCGGTGAAGGCGGGGACACGAGCGCACCACCTGCGGCGAGAATGTCCCGAGAAGGTCCCGCAGGTCACCCCGGGGCGGCTGGTCTCCCGGGGATGCTCCGGCGGCCGGTGGCCGGAGCGCGGCTGATCACGCAAAGCGGCGGGCGGAGCGCTCGCGGGCTTTGCGGGCCTCCTCCTCGCGGTCGCGCGGGGCGGCCCGCGTCTCCAGCGAGTCCAGCAGGCGGCGCGCGGAGTCGGTGATCTCGTCCACGGCGCGGTTGAAGGCGGCCTCGTTCGCGCGCGACGGGCGGGTGGTGCCGCTGATCTTGCGCACGAACTGCAGCGCCGCCGCCCGCACCTCATCCTCCGTGACAGGCGGCTCGAAGTTGGCCAGCACCTTGATGTTGCGACACATGTGCATTCCCTCGCGATTCGCGCCGCCGCCCGGGCGCGGCCCAGCGGCTGTCTACTCGTGGGTCACGACCACGCTCTGCACGATCTTCCCGTCGCGCACCAGGGCGTAGCCGGACTGCTTCCCCATCTTCTTCCACGTGTTGGAAGGATTCTGAAAGGCCCACACCTCGTCTCCTTCGCCGGCCTGGCGCTTGAGCTTCTGCCAGGCCATGCGGATGCGCAGCGCGGCCATCTCCGGCAGGTTGCGGTGAGAGGCGATGGGGGCGTTTTCTACCCGCTGCGTCAGCCACTCTTTCGGAATCTTCACGCTACCGCGCCTGTCCAGGTGAGCCGTCGCAGAGATCTCGATCATTTCGCCCCCGCGGAGCGGAAAATAACCCCGCTGAAGCCGCGCGTGCTACCGGGAAAGGACAGGGAACAGGGAATAGGGAACAGGGAACAGCCTGGGAAATGACGTGGAGTGAACAGCAGCCCTGGACCGCCGACGCCGGGACGGCTTACGGGCTGGGGGCGAGCGTCGCCACGGCCAGGCGATGGGTGGTGGCGCAGGCGGCGAGCAGCTCGCCGCGGCCGTCGCCGTCCAGGTCCGCGATGGCCAGGCCGATGGGCCGCTCGCACACGCGGACGCGGCGCGGGGCGAAGGACCGCCCCGCCAGCACGGTGACCTCGTCGCCGTCCCACGGGCCCACCGCCGCCTCCGCCGCGCTGTCGCCGTCCAGGTCGGCGACGGCGGCGTCGGTGGCGCCGCGGATGGCGAACGGCGAGCCGGGCGCCGCCGCGAAGCCGCGCTCCCCCGCCAGCCAGACGCTGGCCGCGTCCGTCTGCACCACCACCAGGTCGCGGCGCCCGTCGCCGCTCAGGTCGCCCGCGACGACCGCCCACGGCTGCCCCGCGAGCTGGATCGTCACCGCGGCAAGGCGCAGGCCCCCGTCCGCACCCTGCACCACGCGCACGGTATTGTCGCCGTGGCCGGGCACCAGGATCTCCGGACCGGCCTCGCCGGCCACGTCGCCGGCGCCCAGGCGGTTGTACGGCATGGTGCCGACGGGCACGGCGACCGCCGCGGCGAAGCCGCGCGGGCCGCCGCGCAGCACGCGGACCTCGCGGGTGTCGGCGCTCTCCACCGCCACGTCGGTCCATCCATCGCCGTCGAAGTCGCCCGCCGCCACGCCGTGCACGTGCGGCCGCGCGCCGGTGTCGAAGGGCGATCCGGGCGCGGGGGCAAAGCGCCCGCGCCCGTCGTTCAGCAGGACGGTGACGCCCGGCGTCTCGTGGTTGGCCACCACCAGGTCCGCGTCGCCGTCGCGGTCCAGGTCCGCCGCCTCCACGTCGGAGGGCTCCCGCCCCGCGGGGAACGGCGCGGAGACGCGGAGCCGGCCGGTGCCGTCCCCGTGCAGCACGGTGACGGTCCCGTCGCCGGTGCTGGCGACCGCCACGTCCGGGTGCCCGTCGCCGGTGAAGTCCGCGGCGGCGACCGCGCTGGGACGCTGGCCGACGTCGTAGAAGGCCACCCCCGCCGGGGCGCCGGCCGGCGCAGGCTGCTGCGCATCGGCGGCCGCGGTGCCGGCGCGGTCCCGCTGCTGCGAGCAGGCGGGCGCGGCCGGAGAGATCAGCAGCAGGAGGAGGACGGTCTTCCGCATGTCTCGCCCGGCGTCAGCCCGTGACCGCCTGCCGCAGGTGCTCGCGCACGCCGTCCACGGAAAGCCCCGCCTCGGCCAGCAGGGTGCCTGCCTCACCGCCCTGGCGCAGCAGGGCGATCACCAGGTGCACCGGCCGGGGGCCCGACTCACCCGCGGCGAGCGCCTCCTCCCCCGAGAGCTCCCAGGCGCGCGTGGAGTCCCCGCTGTACGCGAGCGTCCGGCCCGCCAGGCGCGCGTCCGGGGGGCCGACGACGGCGGGGAGCCGGGCCTCCACGCGGGCCCGGAGCCGCGGGACGTCCACCTCCCCGCGGCGGAAGAGCTCTCGGACGACCGGATCCTCCGTGGCGAGCAGGCCCAGCAGCAGGTAGCGCGGATCGACGACGCTGACCCGTCGCCACAGCGCCGCGTCCCGGGCGATTTCCGCGGCCTTCATCACGGCGCGATCGGTGATCTGGAATTCGGGCTTGCGGCGGAAGAGTGACATCTGCTACGCCTCCGTTCCATCGTTGACCGCTCGCTGCCGCGCTTCAATGGATGCACGCCGCCGAGGCCCGTGACAAGCTTCATACTGAATCGGCTGAACTGTCATTCTGAGTCATCGGCGGCTGCGCCGATCCTGCAGAACGAAAGAACGTCTCGCACGAATCTCTCGTTCCCATCAACCTCCCCCAGGGGTTTTTGGGGGAGGTGGGCGAGTCATGCGAGCCCGGAGGGGGCGCGGCGGCTCGCACCGGACCTTTCCATTCAGCGCCTGTAGGCGCGGGGCGCCTTCCATCACGCCAGAAACTTGACGGCGGGGCGGGCCTGCGAGCCGCGCCGAGGGGGGGGGGGGG
>DATAAG010000382.1:0-5135 GCA_036260235.1 Longimicrobium sp. | reverse complement strand
GCTGGGGCTACCTCCCCTCCCCCGCGCGGTTTGCGGGGAGGGGCCGGGGGTGGGGGGCGCTCCGCGCGCGGCAGGTGCGCCGTCCCACAGCACGACCGAAGTTCTCCCCTCTCCGCGAGGAACGAGCGGGGAGGGGCCGGGGGAGGGGCCCCCGCGGACGCAGTGAGATGTCGTTCGAAGTGTTTCGATCGACCGGCCGCATCGCCGCTGCGGGCTCGCGTTGAGGCCAGGTTCCGGGGAGTCAGGGCAGGCCGGACAGTACAGCAGGGCAGGCCGGGCAGTGCAGCAGGGCAGGGCATTCACGTGGCACCGGAGCACCCGCAGCACGGAAGCAACCTGATGTACCAGCAGCAACCGAGGGAGACGACCGGCGCCGAGGTCGCCGTGATCGGGATGGCGGGCCGCTTTCCCGGCGCGCCCGGCGTCTCGCACCTCTGGGAGAACCTCCGCGACGGCGTGGAAGGCATCCCCCGCTTCACGCCCGACGAGCTGCGCGCCGCCGGCATTCCCGACGCCGTGCTGGCGGACCCGTCGTTCGTCCCCGCCGGCGGCTGGCTGGCGGAGGCGGACCACTTCGACGCCGCCTTCTTCCGCTACACGCCCCGCGAAGCGGAGATCACCGATCCGCAGCACCGGCTCTTCCTGGAGTGCGCCTGGGCCGCGCTGGAGGACGCGGGCTACGCCCCGTCGAAGGTCACGGTGCCCACGGGGGTCTACGCCGGCGTCAGCCAGAGCGTCTACTGGATCGAGAACCTGATCCCCAACCGGGCCGTCATGGCCGGCGGCGCGGCCTACGACGCCATGGTGGGGAACGACAAGGACTACCTGGCCTCGCGCGTGGCGTACAAGCTGGGCCTGCGCGGCCCGGCCATGGGCGTGCAGACGGCCTGCTCCACCTCGCTGGTGGCCGTCCACGTGGCCTGCCGCGCCCTGCTCAGCGGCGACTGCGACCTGGCGCTGGCCGGCGGCTCCTCGGTGCACAGCGTCAAGCCGCGCGGCTACCACTACCGCGACGGGGCCATCTACTCCCCCGACGGCCACTGCCGCACCTTCGACGAGCAGGCGGGCGGCACCGTGACCGGCGCGGGCGCGGGCGTGGTGGTGCTCAAGCGGCTGGAGGACGCGCTGGCGGACGGCGACTGCATCCGCGCGGTCATCCTGGGCTCCGCCGTCAACAACGACGGCCAGGCCAAGGTGGGCTTCATGGCCCCCGGCGCGGACGGCCAGGCCGCCGTCATCACCGACGCGCTGAACTTCGCGGCGGTGGACGCGCGCTCCATCAGCTACGTGGAGGCGCACGGCACCGCCACGCCGCTGGGCGATCCCGTCGAGGTGCAGGCGCTGACCCGCGCCTTCCGCGCGTGGACCCAGGACCGCCAGTTCTGCGCGCTGGGCTCCATCAAGAGCAACCTGGGGCACCTGGACCAGGCCGCGGGGGTGGCGGGGCTCATCAAGGCCGTGCTGGCGCTGGAGCACCGCACCATCCCGGCGAGCCTGCACTTCCATCGCCCGAACCCCAAGCTGGACATCGAGCGGAGCCCGTTCTTCGTCGCCGGGTCCACGATGGAGTGGAAGGCGGACGGCGTGCGCCGCGCGGGGGTCAGCTCCTTCGGCATCGGCGGGACCAACGCGCACGCGGTGCTGGAGGAGGCGCCCGCCCGCGCCCCCCGCGACAGCACGCCGCGGCCCGTGCAGCTGCTGGTGCTCTCCGCGAAGACGGAGGAGGCGCTGGAGGAGGCGCAGCGCAACCTGGCGGACTTCCTCCAGGCGAATCCGTCCACCGACCTCGCTGACGCGGCGTTCACGCTGCAGCTCGGCCGCACGGAGATGGAGTGGCGCGCGGCCGTTCCCGCCGCCACGGCGGAGGACGCGGTGCGCGCCCTCCGCAACGCGCGCGGCGCGCTCGCCGGGACGGACCGCCCCGTCGCCTTCCTCTTCCCCGGCCAGGGCGCGCAGCACGTGCGGATGGCGGCGGGCGTCTACGCGTCGGAGCCGGTCTTCCGCGACGCGCTGGACCGCTGCGCGGCGATCCTGCGCGCCGACCTGGGCTTGGACCTGCGCGAGGTCCTGTATCCGGCGGATGGCGACGATGCCGGCGCCGCGGAGCGGCTGGGGCAGACGGCGGTCACGCAGCCCGCGCTCTTCGCGGTGGAGTACGCGCTGGCGCAGCTGTGGATGAGCTGGGGCGTGCGCCCCGCGGCGATGCTGGGCCACAGCGTGGGCGAGCTCGTGGCCGCGTGCCTGGCGGGCGTCTTCTCGCTGGAGGACGCGCTGCACCTCGTCGCCGCGCGCGGGCGGCTGATGCAGTCGCTCCCCGCGGGCTCCATGCTGGCCGTCTTTCTCACCGAGGCGGAGCTGCTCCCGCGCCTGCCGCACGGCGTCTCCCTCGCCGCCGTCAACGGCCCCGCCGCCTGCGTGGTCTCCGGGCCGACGGAGGCGGTGCGGGCGTTCGAGGAGGCGCTGCTGGCGGACGAGGTGGAGGTGCGGCGGCTGCACACCTCGCACGCCTTCCACTCGGGGATGATGGACCCGGTGCTGGCGCCCTTCCGCGAGCTGGTGCGCCGCGCCGCCCCCCGCGCGCCGCAGATGCGCTACGTCAGCAGCCTCACCGGGACGTGGATCACCCCCGAGGCGGCGATGGATCCCGACTACTGGGCCAGGCAGCTGCGGCAGGCGGTCCGCTTCCGCGACGGCGTGAACACGCTGCTGGAGTCGGCGCACGGCGTCCTGCTGGAGGTGGGCCCCGGCCGCACGCTGGGGACGCTGATCCCGCGCGCCGGCTCGCACACGGTCATCCCCTCGCTCCCGCATCCCAAGGACGCGCACGACGACCTGCGCACGCTCCTCGACGCGGTGGGCCAGGCGTGGGTGGCCGGCGTGCCGGTGGACTGGACCGTCTTCAACGAGAACCGCGGCGGCCGGCGGACGTCCCTGCCGACGTACCCGTTTCAGCGGCAGCGCTACTACCTGGAGCCGCCCGCCCGCCTCGCCCTCGCCGCGCCGCGGGACGAAGGGAAGCGCGCGGACGTCGGCTCGTGGTTCTACCTCCCCTCCTGGCGCCGCTCGGAGCTGCTGGGCCCTTCGGCGGATGATCTCGACGGCGCGCGCTGGCTGGTCTTCGCGGACGGATGCGGCGTGGGCGCGGCGGTGGCGGATCGCCTGCGCGCCCGCGGCGCCACCGTGGCGACGGTCGAGGCGGGGACCGGGTGCGCCGAGACCAGCGCCGGCTTCTGGACCCTCGATCCCGCGCTCGGCGACGAGGCGTACGACCGGCTGATCGGCACGCTGGCGCGCCGGGGCGAGGCGCCGGCCGGCATCGTCCACTGCTGGGGGATCGGCGCGCCGGACGACGCGGTCGCCCGGGGCGCGGGGAGCCTGGTGTCGCTGGCGAAGGCGCTGGCCCGGCACGGCGTGTCGGAGTCGATCCGCATCCTCGCCGCCACGGACGGCGTGCAGGAGGTGGACGGGCGCGACGCCGTGCATCCCGCCAGGGCCGCCGTGCTGGGCCCGCTGAAGGTGATCCCGCAGGAGTACGCCAACGTCGCCTGCCGCGCGGTGGACGTCGATCCTGCCGCCGCCCCCGCCCGCACCGCGGACGCGATCGTCGCGGAGCTGGGGGCGCGGGACGGCGCCGCCCCGGTGGCGTACCGCGGCGGCCGCCGGTGGGTGCAGGAGTACGAGCCCGCGCGCCTGGACGCCCCCGCCGCGCCGCCGGCCGAGGGGAGCGTGTGGATGATCACGGGCGGCCTGGGCCGCATTGGCCGGGCGCTGGGGACGTGGCTGGCGCGGGAAGCCCGCGCGCGCCTGGTCCTCGTCGCGCGGACGCCGCTTCCGCCGCGTGATGCGTGGGATGCAGCCGAGGGGGCGGATGCGGAGCGGATCGCCGCCGTGCGCGAGATGGAGGCGCTGGGCGCGGAGGTCGTGGTCGCCGCCGCGGACGTGGCGGACGAGGAGGCGATGCGCCGCGTCGTCGCCGCGGCGCGCGCCGCGTGGGGGCGGATCGACGGCGTCATCCACGCCGCCACCGCGCCGCTGGAGGCCGTCGCCGCCATCGCCGACACCGGCCGGGCGGAGCTGGACGCGCACCTGCGCCCCAAGCTGGACGGCATCCGCGTGCTGGACGCCGTGCTGGCGGAGGACCCGCCGCGGACGGCGGTCGCCTTCTCGTCGCTTTCGTCCGTCCTGGGCGGGCTGCGGTTTGCCGCGTACGCCGCGGGGAACGCCGCCGTGGACGCCTTCGCGCACGCCGGCGCCCTCCCGTGGACCGCCGTCGACTTCGACGGGTGGCACGCCGGCCCGGGCGAGGCGGCGCCGCTCAGCATGACCGCGGAGGAGGGGATCGACGCCCTCCGCCGCGTCCTGGCCCTGCCGCGCATCCCGCGCATCGTCGTCTCGACGGTGGACCTGCAGGCGCGCCTGGAGAAGTGGGCCGGCGCCGCCCCCGCATCCTCCGCATCCGCATCGTCGGAATCGCCCGAATCCGCCGAAGCCGGGACCCACGGCCGCCCCGCGCTGCGGACGTCGTACGTGGAGCCCGAGGGCGAGCTGCAGGAGGCGGTGGCGGGGGTGTGGCGCGAGATGCTGGGCGTGGGCCGCATCGGCGCGGACGACGATTTCTTCGAGCTGGGCGGCCACTCGCTGCTGGGGACGCGGGTGATCGCGCGGCTGCGGTCGATGTTCGGCGTGGACGTCCCCGTGGACGCCATCTTCCGCGCCCGCACCGTCGCCACCCTCGCGCAGGTGGTGGAGGACCGCCTGATCGCCGCCGTCGAGGCATTGAGCGAGGAGGAGGTCGCCGGTCTGACGTCGGACGTCGCCGGGCTGACGTCGGAAGCCGCGGTGGACGGCGACTGAGGTGATGCAGGGCAGGGACGGCGCGAGGGGCAGGCGCCCACACCCCGACCTTTCCCCCACAAACTGCGTGGGGGAGGGGGAACGGCGGGGTTCTCACTGCGTCCGCGGGGGCCCTCTCCCCCGCCGGCCTGCGCCGCTCGTTCCTCGCGGCTCGGCGGCGACCCCTCCCCCAACTTCGGGGGAGGGGTGATGGGGGCGGGATCGGAGTGTCGAGGATGGTTCGGCGCGAGTGGCGGGCGCCCACACCCCCGGCCCTCCCCCACAAACTGCGTGGGGGAGGG
>DATAAG010000381.1:0-7469 GCA_036260235.1 Longimicrobium sp. | reverse complement strand
GACGAGCTCAGACGGCGCTTCGGCCAGACGAACATCCTGGTCATCGGATCTCCGGCGGTCAATCTCCTCGCCCGCCAGATCAACCAGCTCAGTCCGTTCCGCTTCGACATTTCCGAACAGACGCAGGAAGAGCTGGCGGAGCAGGAAAGCTTCATGGAAACCTTCGATGACGACCCGGACGACCTGTTCATCTACCAGCAATGCCTCGAAGGAATCTTGGACGTGGAGGTGATTCTCACCAGGTTCGTGGGACTTGCGGTCGACCTGCAGGAACTGCGGAAGAAGGCGCAGCGCATCGTGGAAGGTTTCCAGAAATCGCTCATCGGGCGCCGATGCCGCGACGGGCGTGAACGCCCCATCCGCTACCTGATGCACAAGCTGGATGCTCCGGGGATCGTGGACCCGTACTACGCGAACGTGGTGCGTGGAAGAACGATCCCGTCGTCCAAGGACTACGGGCTGATCAGCGTTTTTCCCAGTCCGTTCAGCACGTCCGGCGCGCACCACGTCATCTACGTCGCCGGCGTCCACGGGCCGGGAACCGCGCTCGGCGTCAAGATGCTCGCGGACGGACAGGCCTTCGCCGAGCACCAGTTCGGCGGTGTGTACGAGGTCGGGATCAACCAGTATACCACCTACTTCGAACGGATCCAGTACAGCAAGGCGCGCTGGGAGACCCGTTCCTACACCGATCCGCCGCTCCCCCCGCCAACCAGGGCCTTCATGGCCTTCCTGTCGAGCCCCTCCAAGCGCGAAGACCAGGATCAGCGCGAGTTCAACGCACGGTTGAAGCATCTGCTGACGGAGCTGTTTCGCAGAAAGGGGATCGATGTCCGGATGCAGGAGCCGTACACGATTCCCCTCGGTGGTGGTGACGACTTCTGGCGGGGGATCCTGGAATACGAGAAGCAGTGCCGCTTCGTGATCCACGAGGTCACGAACTTCGCGCGCGGCGTCATGGTCGAGATCGGCTTCTCCTACGGGTCGGGACGCGAGTACTTCCTGATCTGGAACGTGGCCAGGGCGCCCATCACGGACTGGACGCGGGGGCGGCCGGAGCTCTTGCAGGTGACCCACGTGGAGCCGATCGACCTTTCGGGGGGCCAGGCCGAGGAAACGTTGAAGCGCAAGATCGTGGAGCCCGTCGCGGCGGCGGACCCCCCGGCCGCCCCGCCCCGGGATCCAGCCCCGGACCCGGCAGTCCAGCCCAGGCTGGCCTACGTGTACGCGCGATCCCCCCGGTTGAACGAGTACGTGCGAAAGTCCACGCGTCACTGGAACGTTCGGTGTATCTCGGAGGAGGAGTTCCCCTCGCCGACCCGGATCGCGAAGATCCGGGAAGCGCTGCGCGTGGCGCGCTACGCACTCATCGAGCTCGACGACGCGGACCTGGATTCCTTCATCGTGCTCGGCATGGCGAAAGCCACGGGGACCGTGACGGTGCTCCTCATGCGCCCCGAGCGGCATACCGCCGCCGACTTTGCGTGGTCCGACCTGATCGCGCCCTTCAGCATGGACACCCTCGAAAGCGATCTCGCCACCCCTCTGGCAAAGCTGCTCTCGCGGTAGCGCCAGCCGGGGACTGAAAAAGAATGCCTCACGCAGCGTCAGCAGAGGGAGCAGAGTTTGCCCTGTGCACGGGACAACTCGGCTCCCTCTGCTGACTCGGCGTGAGGTTCTTTCGTTTCCCGGATCTGGTATCAATCAGCCGATCCTGTTTTCCTGGGCCTCCCACCGGGGATGATGCGCCGGCGGACGAGGAGGTGGTGGATGATGAGCGCGAGGGCGAACCAGGCGAGCACGTCCAGGACGAAGGCGCCGGCGCGGAAGTCGTCTTCCACCAGGCGGATGGCGTTCGGCACGGAGACCTGGGGATCGTCGACCAGGTAGGGCAGGGGAAGGCCCGCGGCGAGGACCGGCACCGGGCAGGGCCCCGGGGTGCGGCACCACGCCTCGCCCTCCACCATGCGCGTGGCGCCGACGCGCTGGTACCCGGCGGATGCGCAGGTGACGGCCACCGCGAGGATCGCCAGTGCGGCCAGGGTGCCAGGACGAACCATCTGAGAGGGTGTTCGAGAATTGATCTTCGGACAACGGAGCGTTGATTTCCTGAGAGGGTTTGCCAAACCGCCACGAACGAGCGTTGTCGTCCTGAGGGAGCGCCACACGGAAGCCGCGTACGCACAACCGCTTGCGCGCGACCGAAGGATCTTCTCTCCGTCACCCCGGGCTGGCTCCCGCGGTACGAAGCCAGCCCCTCGGCCCTGCCGGCAAGATCCTTCGGTCGGCGCCAGAGTGCGGTGTGAACGCCAGGGCAGGCGCGGCGCCTCCCTCAGGAAGACAAGGCTCGGGTGCGGTTTGGCAACACCCTCTGAGGGAGCGCACATCCGGAGCCTGAGGTTACTCAACCGCTTGCGCGCGACCGGAGGATCTAGCCGGCATAGCCGCGGGGCTTGATCGGTGCCTCGGGGCCAGCCCCGCAACCGGGTACGGTAGATCCTTCGGTCGGCACCCTGGGCCCGTGATAACAGACGGCCCAGCGCGGTGCCTCCCTCAGCCTCAGGAAATAAATCCGCACGTGCGATTCTTAAACAGACCCTGAAGAAAGATCGCACGAAAAAGGCGGAGGCGCAGGGAGGTTGCCCCTCTGCGCCTCCGCGTTCCTGCGCGAGCGTTCCGTTCAGACGATCTCGTCCGTATGGCAGCAGCTCGCGACGCAGGTGTACCCGCAGCCCGTACGCGTCCACGCCTCGCCGTGCACCGTCCCCCTCAGCAGCTCGTTCATGGGATCGGTCTCGAACGACTGCACTTCCAGCCAGCGCGAGCCGTTCCTCTTCCCTGTACCCTGTACCCTGTAACCTAAACCGCCGCCGTCCCCAGCTCCGCCAGCAGCCGCCCCGCATCGTCCGCCGGCAAAGGATGCGAGAACAGGAACCCCTGGGCCACGCGGCACCCCATCCCGTGCAGCGCCCGGGCGTCCTCCTCCGTCTCCACCCCCTCCGCCACCGTCTCCAGCCGCAGGGTGCCGGAGAGCGAGATCACCGTCTGCACCACGGCGCGCAGGGCGGGGTCCGCGTGCAGGTTGCGCACGAACGAGCGGTCGATCTTGAGCGTGTCCACCGGCAGCCGGTGCAGGTACGACAGCGACGAGTAGCCGGTGCCGAAGTCGTCCACCGCCACGCGGATGCCGGAGCTGCGCAGCGCCTGCAGCACCAGCCCCACGGCGGCCGGCTCGTCCATGATCACGCTCTCCGTGATCTCCAGCCGCAGCCGGTCGGCGGGAAAGCCGGTCTCCGCCAGGATGTCGTGGATCTCCTGCACCAGCTGCGGATGCAGGAACTGCCGGCTGGAGAGGTTCACGCTCAGCCAGAGCGGCTCCATGGCCGGGTACGCGCGCCGCCACGCCTGCATCTGCCGGCACCCCTCGCGCAGCGCCCACCGGCCGATGGTCATGATCATCCCCGTCTGCTCCGCCAGGGGGATGAAGTCGTCCGGCGGACGCAGGCCGTGCTCGGGGTGCTCCCAGCGCAGCAAGGCCTCGAAGCCCACCACCTCGCGGCTCTCCATCACCACCACCGGCTGGAAGTGCAGCCGGAAGTGCTCGTGCACCAGCGCCTCGCGCAGCTGCCCCTCCAGCTCCAGCTGCTGCAGCGAGCGCGCGTGCAGCTCCGCGTCCGCGATCTCGAAGCGGGCGCGGCCGTGCGCCTTGGCCCGGTGCATGGCCGCCTCCGCGTCGCGCAGCACGTCCTCCGGCCGCCCGTAGCCGATGGCGCTGGGGGCGATCCCCAGGCTGGCCGTCACCAGCAGCTCCTCGCCCCCGGCCGCGAACGGGTGCACCAGCTCGTGCTGGATGCGGTGCGCGATGGCGGAGGGGTTGGCCGCGTCGTGCATCAGCAGCGCGAACTCGTCCGCGCCCAGCCGGGCCACGCTGTCGCCGTGGCGCACGCACGCCTCCAGCCGGCGCGCCACCGCCACCAGCACCTCGTCCGCCGCCGCGTGGCCAATGCGGTCGTTCACCACCTTGAAGCGGTCCAGGTCCAGGAACAGCACCACGTAGCCGCGGTCCGGCCGCCGCCGCGCCTGGGCGATGGCGCGCTCCAGCCGGTCCAGGAAGAGCGCGCGGTTGGGAAGCCCGGTCAGCCCGTCGTGCAGGGCATCGTGCACCAGCTGCTGCTCGTACCGCTTGCGCTGCGAGACGTCCGTCTGCGACCCCGCCATGCGCACCACGGCGCCCAGCTCGTCCACCACCCGCACCCCGCGGACGAGCACCCAGGCCCAGCTCCCGTCCCGGCGCGCGATGCGGTGCTCCGACTCGAACAGGCTGCCGGAGGGCTCGCCCGGGCGAAAGAGCTCCGCGTGCACCCGCATGCGGTCGTCGGGATGGATGCGCGACAGCCACTCCGCGGGGTCGGAGCCGATCTCGTGGTCCGCGCACCCCACGATCTCCTTCCAGCGCGGCGACAGGTACAGCGTTCCCGCCGCCACGTCCCAGTCCCACAGCCCGTCGTGCGCGCCCAGCGCCGCCAGGGCGTAGCGCCGCTCGCTGGCCGCGATCTCCCGCTCCGCGCGCAGCCGGTTGCGCACGACGACGAAGAAGAGGACCAGGATGACCACCAGGTAGCTGCCGAAGAGCAGCGGGCTAAGCCGCGGCTGCGGCAGGGTGGCGGCCACGGCGGCCAGGCTGCCCAGCGTGGCGGCGCCGTAGACGGCCAGCGCGTGGGTGCTGCGGAAGAGCGCGCTGATGATGGACGAGACCACCACCAGCCCCAGCGCGTACTCCGCCGCGAAGCCGTTCAGCCCCAGCAGCACCACCACCCACCCGGTGACCACGCCGAAGAGGGCGTACATGGCCCACAGCAGCGCCGGTGCGCGGGTGCGGAAGGAGAGGCCCGCCACCAGCAGGCACGCCCCCGCGACGATGAAGCGGTACAGCCAGGGATCGTTCGCCCCCGGCAGCACGGCCTGGTAGACGAGGCCGAACCCCAGCACGGCTACCGCGGCGAGCGCGGAGACCAGGCGGTAGGTCAGGATCTCCTTCTCCGGGATGGCGCCCGTTTCGGAGCGGCTCCGCCCGGAGCGTTTCTGGAATGCCATGCGGCCGGCGTGAAGGTGCGGCGGGCCCGGGCCTGCGGAACGTGCAGTGCGGCGGGGAAGGGAGATGGTGTGCGAAGTAGAGAAACGGTACGGCCGCGCGGTGCGCCAGGCAAGGAAAACCGGCGCGGCAGAACGAATCAGATCCGTACGCGCGCCACGTTCACGCCATCCCGCGGCGCGGAGTCTGAAAACGCGACGAAATTCTGATGATTTCTTGCCGGTGTGCGAAAATCAGGCGGGCCACCGCATCGACCGGGGAGAATGAGTGGCCGGGAGAAATTCACAACTCCGCCGTCGCGGCCGGCCGCGGCTACCGGCCCGCGGGCAGGGGAGGATCGAGGACGCGGAGCCCTCGCCCTGGTTCTCTGCGTCCTCTCCATTCTCCTCTGCGGGCTGTGCCTGGAACGACTGCGGATTCGCCTGCGGTGCCGATGTCCGCGGTCAGGTGCAGGGGCGCTCCAGGCGGAAGCCGGGCTCCAGGCGGGGGCGTGCGTCTGCCTGGGCGGCCAGCCAGCCGGTGGCGTACATCCAGCGCGTGGCGCGCGCGAGCTTCGCCACGTCGATGCGGTCGGCCTCGTCCTCCGGCGTGTGGTAGTCGGGGTGCAGCAGCGTGGTGAAGAAGAGCGACGGGATGTTCGCGCAGGCGTACGGCAGGTGGTCGCTGCGAAAGAACCACCCTTCCGGGTGCGTGGTGGCGTCCCAGCTGGTGTCCAGGATGAAGCGCGACACCTCGCGGTTGGCGCGCTCCGCCATGGCCACCAGGTCGCCGGAGGTGCGGTGCGGCGGCAGCACGCCCAGGAGCGCCGCGCTGTCCGGGTGGTTGCGCCCGATCATGTCGCCGTTCAGCACCGCCACGATGGACTCGCGCGGCACGGTGGGGTGCCGCACGTACCAGCGCGAGCCCAGCAGCCCGCGCTCCTCCGCGCCGTGCCACACGAAGAGCGCGCTGCGCCGCCCCGGCCGCCGCACGAACGCGCGGCCGATGGCCAGCATCGCGACGCTGACGGTGGCGTTGTCGTCCGCGCCGTTCCAGATGGAGTCGCCGTTCACCGCCACGCGCACGCCGTCGTGGTCCTGGTGGCCGCTGAACAGCACGTGCTCGCCGCGCAGCGCCGGGTCCGCGCCGGGCGCCACCGCCACCACGTTCACGGAGGGGTAGACGAAGCTCTCCGTGGCCAGCTGCACCGACAGGCGCGCTCCCGGCCGCTGCACCGCGTCCAGCAGCCCGCGGTGCAGCCAGAGCACGGGCGGCTGCCCGGCGGGGCGCTGGTCCGTGCCGTCGCTCAGCGCGTAGCGCCCGCGCAGCATCGCCGCGCCGGTGACCCGGAACTGCGTCTCGGCGATGGAGTCGGAGACCAGGATGACGGCGGCGGCCCCGCGCTGGGCCAGGAACGCGGCGCGCTCGCGGATGGCCGCCGTGGTGTAGCGCCGCGCCCACAGGCTCATTCCCGGCGCGGGCGGCGTGGCGGGCGGGGAGACGACGGCGGCCACGGCCCTGCCGCGCACCTCCACCCCCGCCAGCTCCGCCTCCCGCCCCGCGCCCACGAAGACGATGGGCACGTCCGTCAGCTGCGCGTCCACCGGCGCCGTCACCACCACGTCGCGCCAGAGGGCCAGGGACGCGCCCCCCAGCTCCACCCGCGAGCTCGCGGCCGTCCGCACGCGCTGGAGAGGGAAGAACTGGAAGTAGGTGCCGTCGTCGCCGGCGGGGAGCAGCCCGGCCTCGCGCGCCCGCTCCGCCACCCAGGCGGAGGCGCGCATCTCGTCCAGCTCCCCCGCCTCGCGGCCGCGCATCTCGTCCGACGCCAGGGCGAACAGGTCGCGCCGCAGCTCCGCCTCGGTGATCGCCTCCAGCGCGGGCGCTGGCGCCTCCGCGGGAAGGGGCCGGCCCGGGGCTGGGCCCGCGGCGGGCGTCGCGCATCCCGCGGCGAGGGCAAGGGCGGCGAAGGCTGCGGCGGCTCTGGCGCTCATGGTCCGTAGTCGGCGGGTGGATGGCGATGCCGGGTGCGGCCGCAATCCGCGCTCCACCGGACGGACAGCGGGTACCGGGAGGGGCACGGTGCTCATCCGCCGGCGTGCAGGCGCTTGAGGAGCTGGATCTGCCCGGCGTGGTAGACGTCGTGCGCGGCGACGCCCAGCAGGTGCTCCGCGACGGTGTGGCCGCCGCCGGACGGCTTCGACAGGCCGTCCGCGTCCAGCGCGTCCACGGCCGCCATCAGCCGCGCGTGCCAGCGCTTGAGCAGCTGCACGTCCGCGCGCCACTGCGCCTCCGCGTCGCCGTCCCCATCAGGGGCGGGGCGGGGGAACCAGTTGGTGCCGCGCAGCTCGAAGGCGCGCGGCTCCGCGCCGGTGATGGCGCGGTGCACGCGGTGCTT
>DATAAG010000380.1:0-12822 GCA_036260235.1 Longimicrobium sp. | reverse complement strand
TTCACCGTCCCCGTCGTCACTCCACAGCCCGCCGGCTGACGAACGGATGGGGGGCGTCGGCCATCACACCGGGATGGCGATACGCGCACGGGAGCCGCGGGGGAGGACGTCCCCGCGGCTCCGTCGTCGTGGTGCCGTTCTTTGTCCGCGAAGGCGGACAGCGTGTGGTCGTTGCGGCGGCTTCAGTCGCTGAGCGCCGGGCGCGCCGGGCCTGGCCACGATCCTGATCCGTACCTGGCATCAGCCGCTTCCCCGGAACCGGCGCCGTGCTCAGGGCTGGGCCGGAGACGTGGCCGGCGCGAAGCGGATGCGGCGCGTCTCCCGCACGCGGCCATCCTCCATCCTCCCCTCCACCAGCTCACCGCCGACCAGGGCGAAGATGCGGCCGCCCAGAAAGACCGGCCGCGCGAACTCGTAGGCTCCGCACGGCACGCACTCCACCCCCGGAGGCGCCCCGGCGGCCAGCTCGCCCGCCTCGTGCAGCCGGCCGGCGTCGTCGCGCAGGAAGAGGACGGACCCCGTGGCACCGAACCCGGAGAGCGCGACGCCGAGCAGCCCCGGGTGGTCCCTGCCGGCCGCGAACACCGCGTGCGCCTGCGCGTCGCCCTCCCACCGCTGCCGCCGCGCCCACGGCTCGCCGATCTCCGCGCGGCTCCCCAGGCGCAGCGGGTAGTAGTGCAGGCTGTCCAGCGACCTCGCGATGAACAGCGCGCCCCCCGGGATCGCCTCGAACCCCAGCACCCCGCTGAAGCTGGCCGCGGGGAGCGGCAGCGCCACGGGCTCGCCCCCGTCGCGGCGCGCGGCGAAGGCGCGGCCGGTCTCGTCGTCGCCCATCAGGCCGTTCCCCGCCCCGGCGCCGTACAGCACCCACTCGCCGGCGAAGCGGGTCTGCAGCGTGGTGGTGCCGGGGTTCGGCAGCGCGCGGTACGCGTCCTCGCCGGCGGGGCGCGAGCCGTCCCCGAACGCGGAGAGCGGCACCCGCAGCAGCGCGACGGGCGTCTCCGCCTCCGCGCCCGCGCGGCCCAGCGGACTGCGCGAGCGGCGGCTGACCAGCACGTGCAGCTCGCCGCCGTCCGTCTCGTCGAAGGACGGCGAGCCGTTCGGCACCCCCTCCACGCCGATGGCCGTGGGCGCGCTTCCATCCAGCGGAATGCGGTAGATGACGCGCTCGACGCCGCCCGGCTCGCCCTCCCCCGGGCGCCGCGGCGCCCACACGTACACGGCCGTGCGCGAGACGTGATGCGCGCGGCCGCTGAACCCGTAGACGACGGTGGATCGGCACTCCAGCGCGCCGCCCGCCGGGTCGCAGACCAGCACGGCGTGCAGCGTGGGGCTGTCCTCGACCCACAGCGTTCCGCTGGGGCGGTAGATGCGGCCCGGCTGGATCAGGGGCCGCCACGTGGTGTCAGGCCCCGTCTTCGGCAGGCGGCGCACGGCGGGAAGGTAGCCGGCGATGCCGTTCGGGTCCCCCGCCCACACGCCGATCGGCGCGTAGACGACGAGCGTTCCATCCACCACCCGCACGGCGGGCTCGCCGCGGTCCCACAGGTAGCGCGTCCGGATCTCCCACGTCCCCGCGTGGGCGATGCCGCCGTCCCCGTCCATCCGCAGCAGGCCCACGTCCACCTCGTCCCGCCGCTTCGCCGTGACGGCCGCCACGTCGCCGGCGACCACGAGCCCGTCGCCCTGCGAGCGGTGCTGCGGCGTGCCGGCCGCGAACGCCTCCGCGTCCGCCACCGCCTGCAGCGCGCCGTCCGCGACGCGCACCGTGTGCACCCGCGTTCCACGCAGGATCACCAGGTGGCCGCGCGCCGCCTTGACGATGCCGGGCTCGTGCAAGCCGGCCGCGTCCGAGGCGTCCACCGGCTCCCCGCGCGGCGGCGGATACCCGACCGGCGACGCGTCGCCGGGACTCATCGCCGTCCCCAGCGGCGGGTTGCGGCGGATGCGCTCCTCGTACGCGCGCACCATCTCCCGCTGGAACTCCGCGAACGCCTCGCCGCTCCCGAACGGCGTCAGCGTGGCCGGGGAGGGTTGCGCGGGCGACGGCGCGTCGGCGGGCGCGGGGTTCGGCGCGCACGCGACGAGCGCCGCGAGCACGAGAGCGCGCGGAACGAACGAGAGGGAGGCTTGCACGCGTGGAATCGAGATGCCGGTCAAATTTGCCCAGGTTACCTGGACGAACTCATGCGCGACAGGATCGGGCTGCTCTCGAACACCGCTACATTTGCCATCATCGCTCCCTTCGAGCAAGGGCCTCGCGCGGCAGCAGATCGACCGGACCCTGTGCAAGCGCTTCGCCCCCGCCGACTTCAGCGTCCCCGTCGTCATCCCCCGGCCCGCCGGCCGAAGGAGCGGGCATCCGGCGTCGGCGATCGGCACGGACGGACCGGGTACGAGCAGAGGAGCGCGGCGGGTGATCCCTCCGCGGCTCCGCCGTTCGTGCTGCCTTCCCGACGTCGCGTCCCGCGCACCGGGTAGCGCAGGCACCGGCGCGGCCAGCGAGACCCGGCCACGCGGCGTTCTGCGGGCGCGCCCGGGCCAGCAGGACGCCCGGAAGGCGGCGAGCCGCCGCGGGTGCGCTCACGAAGCGCGTACACTTCCCCCACCGCGCGGAAACGAGCGGATTGGCGCCTGGACTCGGTGCGCTCCAGCGATTGCGCAATGCCGAAGAATACACGCCATCCGCCTGCGTCATCATTGATCACACTTACGGACAATATGCCCGCATTACAGCACGCTGCCAGCTGTGTGAATGCTGGAAACGTTCACGGATGGGTCCGATATCGACGTACAGTTTACGCCATAGACATTGACTTATTCCGGGTGACTGCTTCATCATTATGGCGCAGTTCCCTTTCATCCATCTTTTCAAGGAGAGAACCATGCCCGCACCGCAGAACCTCACCAAGGCAGACATGCTGGCCCAGCTCCGGCGCGAGGGAGTGACGGACCTGGACAGCCTCGCCGACTTCCTCATCCGGAAGACGCACCAGGACGGCGATCCGAACAAGCCGATCGTCAACGCCGCGATCGTCTACAACCACGGGTTTGTCAGCCACTGACCCCCGCCATTCCCCGGGCTGCGGGAGCGACATGCGCTTCACGACGTCGGCTGGCCGCCAGACACTCGTGGAACGCTTGCCCGCGGCCCCGGGGAGCGTGTTTCGCGGCACGGAAGAGCGCACCCGCGTCCTGGCGGGTGCGCTCACGTGGCTGGCCGGGCACGCGTCGCTCTTCGATCCGCCCCAGGAAGACGAAGTGTTCACCGCCGCGCCCGAGCACATCGTTCCGGGGCGCAGCCGCAAGGCGTTCGGCGAGCTGGGGCTGGCGCTTCGCCTGGCGCACCGCGTTCCGGCCCTTCGCGAGCGCGAGGACATTCAATCGCTGACGAAGGCGTGGCTGGCCATGGCACGGCGCAGAAACATCTTTTTCGATGCACGGCGGCGCGTACACCTGGTTCCCCTGATGGCGGTGGCGCTCGCGGTGATGAACGACATCGACACCGCGCCCGACCCGGCACGCCGGGCCTTGCAGGCGGTGCTCGACCGCCGCTTCCTGGACCGCACCGAGCGAAGCGCGTGGTCCCAGGTGGACATCCGGTACTACTTCGACGCCCTGGGCCTGCGCCACGGGTTCCCGGCCCCGGACACGCTGCTTCGCCGGTCCACGCTGCTCACCCTTCCCGCGCTCCCCTACGCCCAGCGCATCGATCTGTACGCGATCACGCACCTGGTCTTCCACCTGTCGGATTTCGGCGCGCGCCCCCTTCCGGGCCTGGCGCGGCCGGACCTGGCGGAGATCCGGGACTACCTGGCGCTGGCGCTGGCGATGTGCGTGGCGGAAAGGGACTGGGACCTGGTGGGCGAGCTCCTGGCGGCGCGGGCCTGCGTGGGCGGCGGCGCGGACCCGGTGAGCCATTTCGCCGCGGACGCGTTACTGGAGGCCCAGCAGCCCGCCGGCTTCATTCCCGACCAGAGCTGGCTGAGGGGGCTCGACACCACGGAGGAACGGGAAACCGCGGAGTTCTTCGCCGTCTACCACCCAACGCTCGTGGCGGTGATCGCCGTGGCGTGCGACATGGCGAAGGCGGGCCCCGGACCGGGGGCCGGCGCGTGATGGCCGCCGCCGCGCAGATGGCTGCGGCCCCGGTGACCGCGGCCGCCGCGCGGGCGCTCGACTGGCTGAGCGGCGCCTGGGAGGCGCGCGAGGACGAGGATCCCCGCCTGGCGGTGGAGGCCCTGGCGCTCAGCGCCCTGTGCCGCCTCCTGTGCGGGTCCGCCGGCGGCGCGGCCGACCAGGTGGACCGGGCGATCGGCCGCGCCATCGCGGAACCGGCGTGGGCGGCGTCGAGCCTGCCGGGCAGCCTGGTCGCGGCCGTCGGCGCGCTGCGCCAGCGGAACGGCTTCGCGGCGAGCGCAGGACGGTACCTGGAGGCGCTCGGCGCCCTGTCCGCGGACGAGCTCGACGGCGCCGGCCGCTCCGGCGAGTCCAACGGCGTGCTGCTGCGGCTGGCGCTGTACGGCGTTGCGCCCTCCCCGCCGAGGGCGCCGGCGGGCCTCCACCGGCTGCGCGGGAGCGCCGGCGAGGTGCGGCGGTTCGCCTCCGAGGTCGAAGCGTGCAGCGCGTTCGGTACGGCGGCGGTCGCGGACGAGCCGGCCGCCACGCTTCTGGAAGGCGCCGCCATCGCCGCCTTCCGTGTGTACGACCTGCCCCTGGGGATGCGCCTGCTGCGGGCGGCGGCCTACGCGTGCGGCCGGCGTCGCGCGGCGGGGCTGGAGTTCGTGCGCCGCAGCCAGTGCGACGACGGGAGCTTCGGCGACTACGACACCGCGCTCGCGCGCCTGCGGGCCCGGGGCGACCGCAACGCCCCGCTGCGCGTCAAGCTGCCCGTCACCCTGCAGGCGCTCTGGACCCTGGCCGAGCTCGAATCCCCCCGCTTCCGGCTGGTTCGCTCCGCGCTCATGGACCGGGGCGAGCCTCCCTCGCACCTGCGGAACGACGCCCTCCGCGCCGATCCAGGGGCACCCTGAAGAACGATTCGCGTGCGTCCGTCGCCGGGAGTGGCGGAATGCGCCGCGATCCCGAGGAAAAATCCCACACAGCGAGAAGCCGCAATGCTGACGACACGACAGATCGAAGCGTTCAGGCGGGACGGCGTTCTGATTTTGCGCGGTTTCTTCACGCCGGACACGGTTGCCGCGTGGCGGGAGGAGGTGTGCCTCCATTACGGGTGGCCCGTCACGGGGGCCGAATGGCGCGAGGCGCTGGCCAGCCGCGGGCCGGGCGGCTTTTCTCTCCGCGACGATCCCACGCCGGGCACGCATCCGGCCTTGCGGGAGGTCTACACGTCGCTGCACGCGCTGGCGGAATGGACCGGGGAGAACGAGCTGATCATCCGTCCCGGGAACGAGCCCGCTCCCTGGCTGGGGCCGCGGGCACCGCACGTGGACTTTCCCGTCTACGCGCCGCTGCGGACGCTCGCGAACAACGTCACGTACCTGTCGGACGTGCGGGAGCGCGGGGGCGCGTTCATGTACTGGCCGGGCAGCCACAACGTCGCCTGGGACTACTTTCGCCGCAATCCGGCCGACTACATGTCGCGGGGGGAACGAAGCCAGGACCAGACGTTTGCCCTCCTCCGACGTGAACTGGGCTGCGAGCCGGTGGAGTTCGTCGGCGACGCCGGCGACCTGCTCGTCTGGCACTCGCTGCTCTTTCATTCCGCTTCGGTCAACACGCGGGACGAAACGCGCCTGGCGCTCTTCGGACGATGGGGCGTCGCGCTCGGCGACGAGCCCGTCTACGACTTTGACCGCGACATGTGGTCGTACTGGGATTTCTCCCGTGCCGCCGCGGCCGCGGAGGCGCAGCCGGCGTCAGTGTAGCGGCGATCCCGGCGCAAAAGAGCTTCACACAGCGTACGCAGAGAAGAAAAGAGGACGCAGAGAGAATGGGCTGTTCTCCGCGTCCTCTCTTTCTACCTTCGCGTCCACTGCGTGCAGCTCTTCTGTTTCTGCGCACTCCGGCAACCAGATTCGTCGGTCGGGCACACGCATCCGGGCAGGGTAGGATCATGCGAGCGCCTCCCTGCGGGGTGAGCGTGAGGGAGGCAGCCGCGGACGATCATCCGCGGTTCTTCGTCGATTTGGTTGCAGGCGGAGCGCACATCTGTCATTTCGAGGGAGGCGCCGCGTCGATCTCAGCGTTGTGCACGGCATCGTGGCGCCGACCGAGGAATCTACGTGCTTGTGGTGGTGCGGCGGCCAGTTGTCCCACACGAGGATCAGGTGCATGCCGGGCTCGTACGCTGCGCGGATCTGGCGGAGGAACTTCAGGAGAGCTCGGACACCGACCGAACGGCGCGTCATGCTGATCACCCGGCCTTCGATCGATGGCGATACGCGCACGGGAGCCGCGGGGGAGGACGTCCCCGCGGCTCCGTCGTCGTGGTGCCGTTCTTTGTCCGCGAAGGCGGACAGCGTGTGGTCGTTGCGGCGACTTCAGTCGCTGAACGGCGGTCGCGCCGGGCCTGGCCACGATCCTGATCCGCACCTGGCATCAGCCGCTTCCCCGGAACCGGCGCCGTGCTCAGCCGGCGACGTCGCCGGCGCGGAGCGGGTGCCGCGGCTGCCGGTTGGCGCTGCGCTCGCGGGCTCCGCGCTCCCCTGCCGCACGAGATTCTTGCCCTGCAGCCCCCGGCGCGGCTTTACTCCATACCATAGGCCGTAACAGATCCGTCCGGCGGATCCGGCATCCCTCCCGGTCCGCATCCTCTTCATCCTCACGGAGGCAGGATCATGCAGATCGACGACTATTTCCGGGAGCGGTACCGCACGCACACGCAGATCAAGCAGGGCGGCGCGCTGGGCAACCTGGCCGAAGGGATCGAGATCACCACCCACGGCGTCTCCACCCGCCTGATCGCCTGGCCGGGCAACGGATTCCAGACGGAGGGCGTGCACGTCCTCACGCTGCCCAACGGGCAGGAGAGCGAGACCTGGGCGTACGACATGGCCGAAGAGGCGATGGTGTGCTTCAAGGGCAAGGGCGAGGTGTACCTGCGGGGCCAATGGGTGAGCGTGGAGCCCGGCGACATCGTCTACTACCCGGCCACCACGCAGCGCGCCCTGCGCAACCCGGGAAACGACGCGGACTTCGTGCTGGTCAGCTGCATCTCTCCCCCGCAGCTGGACCTGTACGAAGACGGCGGCTTCTACGACCCAGCGAACAAGGTGATGAACTTCGAGGCCATCGAGTACGCCAAGATCAACGTCAAGCGCGTGCAGTACGGCGCAGACAACGAGATGGGCTACCACGACACCCACGCCGAGCTGCGCGCCTGGAACCTGGAAAACGACGACATCCGCCGGAACGGCGCGCTGTTCAACGCCTTCTACGGCGGCGCGCTCACCGGGCTGGTGGAGGGGAGCACCGCGCAGCCCGGGTCGTCGTCCATGCTCCTCATCCTCTTCGCGGGTTTCGGCACCGGCGCCACCGGCTTCAACTTCGCCTGTATGACGCCGGGGATGACGGCGGACATCCACACGCACCCCGTCTCCGACGAGTGCGTCATCAACTGGTGGGGCGGCAACCCGGTGTGGCTGGGCGACAGGTGGCACCAGTCGCGGTCGTACGACTGCGTGCTGGCGCCGTGCGGCGTGCGGCACGGCGCCATCATCCCGGCGGACGCCAAGGACTACCTGCTGGTGGGCGGGATGGCCGCGCCGCCGCAGCTGGACCTGCTGATCAACAGCGGCTACTACCACGACGGCACGTTCACCCGCCCGGACTTCACCCGGCTCGCCGTGCCCTGAGCCTGAGGCTGAGCGGGGGCGGCCGAAACGCTGGTCCGGCACGAGAGAATGGCGCTACGATGCGCCTGCCGGGCGCTCATGGGCAGGAAACCCTTACGCGGAGGATGGGATGACGCTCCTCGAGCGGTTCAGGGCATGGCTACGGCCCCGGCGCGGGACAGACGCCTCCGCGGCCCGCGGCTTCCAGGACCCGCGCAGCCAGGCCGCCGCCCGGATCGCGCACGTTCACGATCCGGACGAGCTCCTCGCCCTCCTCCGCACGGCATCCAGCAGCGACCACGTCATGCACCGGGCGATCGAGGAGGCGCTGGCGGCGCAGGGGCCATCCGCCGCCGCTGCGCTGGTGCGGGCCGTGGGCGATCCCCTCTTTCACGTTGCCTTCGCCGCGCGTTCCGCGCTCGCGAAGATCGGGGCTGCCGCGGTGGAGCCCCTGCTGGCGGCGCTGGACCACGCGGATGCGCGCGTGCGCGAAGGCGCATGCCTCGCACTGGGCGGCATCGCGGCGGACGCGGCGGTCGATCCGCTCCTGGCGCAGCTGAAGGATCCCGATCCGGGGGTGCAGGCGGCCGCCGCGGAGTCGCTGGGCAGGGCAGGAGACGCCCGCGCGGTGGACGGGTTGCGGACGGCGCTCACCGGCAGCGGGAGCCACCGGGTCCGGCGCAAGGCGGCGGCGGCGCTCGACGCGCTGGGCGCGGAGCCGGCGGACGAGGCGGAGCGGGTGGCCCGCGCGCTGGCCTGCGAGCGCCCGGGCGAGCTGCGGGACAGTGCCGCGCGGGAGGGAGCGGCCGCCTTCGAGCCGCTGCTGGCCGCCCTGCGGACGGGGGATCGGCCGATCCGCGAAGCCGCGGCGGAGATGCTCGGCAGGAGCGGCGATCCGCGCGCTGTTCAGCCCCTGACGGAAGCGCTGCGCGACGACCACTACGCCGTGCGCACCGCGGCCGCGCTCGCGCTGACCAGCCTGGCGTGCGCGGCGGCGGACGCCGGGGGCGCCCCCCTGCCCTCGGAGGCCACACCGGCGTCCGTCCACCCGGCGGATACGTGCCCGCAGCCCGGAGCGGGGATGACGACGGTGTCCGGCGTCGACGAGCTCCGTCCGGGGGACGTCATCCGGGTGTGGCACGAGGTGCTGGGACGATGGGCGGGCGAGTGGAGCGAGGTGGTCCTGGTGGTGGAAGGGCAGGTGGGCCTCCGCACGGTTCTTTCCGGCACCGTGGGCGTCCGCGGCGCCGGCGACGTGGCCGGCTGCGCGTGGAAGCATCCCGATCCCCGCGGCCTGCTGGCGGCGGGACGCGAGCGGCGGGCGGCGGCGCTGGCGGCCCGGCTCACGACCAGCCGGCGGTTCGCGGCGGGCGAGGCCCCCGCCGGCGCGGACCGTACCGCGGGGCGCCACGGCCGGTGCGGCTCGTGCGGCGAAGTCGTGGCCCTGTCCGCCGCCACGGAGCTGCGCTGGGACTGGGATGGCGTGGACGCGCATCCGTTCTACTGCCCCAGGTGTCATCGCCCCGACGACATCTACGTCGGCCGCCTGATCGGGAGCGACGGAGAGCCGATCATCGACCAGGTCGCGACCGGGTGAACGAACCCACGCGCGCCCTGCGTAAACGAAAGCCGCCCGGGGTGACGAGGGACACCGGACGGCCGGGCCGGATGGCGTTTCACGACCGCACCCTCCGCGACAGGCTGAGCGACCGAGCGCGAAGCGCCGCGCCGCAGCATCCTGGAAGGCCATGAACGTTGCCCGCGGACCGTGCTGAATCCGCGGCACCCCATCTTCCCGTTCCGGGGCCCGGAGCTGGTCCAGCTCCACGACGACGCGAGGAGCTCTGGACGGACGTCCGGGACATCGTCGGCCCGGATCCACCCGGTGATGTCCACGGGCAAGGCCGCCTGGCACGTGGATCAGCGGGTCCGCGCAGGTGCTCTCGCAGCGGCGGCTGCGCACCCTGGACGCCGTGGCCGCCGTCCCCCTGCAGCCCAGCTCCTCTGCTGCTCTGCCTCTCTGCTGCTCTGCGTGCGTGCAGTCCGTTCGTCCGTCAGCCGTCGATGCACAGCCGGAGCGCGCGGAGGCCGGCGGTGACGTACTCGTCGCGGCCCTGCTCCACGCCGAACACCACGTCCCCCACGCCGCGGCAGATGGCCAGGTAGCGCGCGCAGGACAGCGTGCGCTCGTCCGCCGGGCCGCCGTACGCCGCCAGCACCCGCTCCAGGAGCGGCATCCCGCCCCAGTGCAGCACCCCGGACAGGTCGGCGGAGGGATCGCCGATCGCCGCGTCCGCCCAGTCGATGACGCCGCAGGGCGCCCGCGCCGCCGGATCGTACAGCACGTGCTCGGCGGCCAGGTCGTTGTGCACCAGCACCCGCCGCCCGGCGGGCACCCCGGCCGGGCCCCCCGCCAGGAACGCCCGCCACCGGCCCGCCGCCTCCGGCGCCATCCCGGCGACCACGGGAAAGCTCTCCAGCGCGTCCTCCCCCACCTCCGCCACGAACGCCTCCATCGGCGCCTCGGGCACGCCGCACCGCGTGGCCGCCTCCACGGGAAACGCGTGCAGCGCGGAGAGGAAGCGGCCCAGCGCCGGCGCCAGCTCCGGGGGAAGCTCCGCGGGATCGAGGGCGATCCCCGAAACGCCGGGGAGCGCGCGATACCCCATGAAGCGCAGCGGGTACGCCGCCGACGGCCGGCCGTGGAACGAAACCCGCGGAACGGGGATCGGAAGGCCGGCGGAATCGTCCAGGGCGCGGAGGAGCCGGACCTCGGTCTCCAGCTGCTGCTCCACCTCCGGCCGTTTGGGAAAGCGAAACACCCAGTCTCCGTTCACCCGGAACGCCCGGTTGTCGTACCCCTCGCCCAGCAGCTCGGCGCGGACGGGACGGAGCGACGGAAACTGTTCCCCGATGAGCCGGGCGGCGAGGTGCGCATCCATGCGACACGTTTGCATCGGTTGACTTTCGGTGCAAGGCGCCCTCTACTGAACCGGTGGCTTCGGGGCGTTCGCCGGACGGCCCGTCCGGAGGGCGGTACGAGGCGAGGCCCGGGACCGCGTGCGTCGCGGCGGCGGCCAGGCCGCCGCGAGAAGGTTCCACCGTTCCCGGCCGGAGTGCGCTGGCGGAAGGGATTCGCCGGCGCCGCGGCGGGAGAGGCTCGTTCCGGTCAGGGGTAGCCGATGACGTCGTGGGGAGATGACGTGCAGCCCGAAGAGGGCACGGCGGGCCTGGAGTCCGCCAGGCGCGAGGCGGCCAGCTTTGCGGGGGGTCAGGCCGCGGGCGGCGCGCTGGCGGAAAGCGTGGGGCTGTACCAGCTGCTGGTGGAGAGCGTTCAGGACTACGCCATCTTCATCCTGGACCCCACCGGGCAGGTGATGAGCTGGAACCCGGGCGCCCAGCGCATCAAGGGGTACACCGCGGACGAGATCATCGGCCGTCACTTCTCCGTCTTCTACCCGCCGGAAGACGTCGCCGCCGGCAAGACCGCGCGGAAGCTGGAGGTGGCCGCGCGCGAGGGGCGGGTGGAGGACGAGGGATGGCGCCTGCGCAAGGACGGCACGCGCTTCTGGGCCAACGTGGTGATCACCGCCCTGCGCGACGAGTCCGGCGCCCTGGTGGGGTTCGCCAAGGTGACCCGCGACCTCACGCAGCGGCGGGAGAACGAGGAGCGGCTGCGCACCAGCGAGGAGCGCTTTCGCCTGCTGGTGCAGAGCGTACAGGACTACGCCATCTTCATGCTGGACCCCCAGGGCCGCATCAGCAGCTGGAACGAGGGGGCCCAGCGCATCAAGCAGTACACCGCCGCCGAGATCATGGGCCGCCACTTCTCCATCTTCTACCCCCCGGAAGACGTCGCCGCAGGCAAGACGGAGTGGGAGCTGGAGGTGGCCCGGCGCGAAGGCCACGTGGAGGACGAGGGGTGGCGCGTGCGCAAGGACGGCACGCGCTTCTGGGCCAACGTGGTGATCACCGCCCTGCGCAACCCCCACGGCGAGCTCATCGGGTTCACCAAGGTCACCCGCGACCTCACCGAGCGGCGCGAAGCAGAGGCGCGGGCGCTGGAGTCCGCGCGCCGCGCCGCCGCGGCCGAGGCCGCCAACCGCGCCAAGAGCGAGTTCCTGGCCGCCATGAGCCACGAGCTGCGCACCCCGCTCAACGCCATCGGCGGCTACACGGAGCTCATGGCCATGGGCATCGGCGGCCAGGTGACGGAAGAGCAGCGGGGATACCTGGAAAAGATCGAGCGAAGCCAGCGGCACCTGCTCAACATCATCAACGACCTGCTCAACTTCAGCCGCATCGAGGCCAAGCAGATCGAGTACGACATCGGCCGGGTGCCGCTGCACGAGAGCATCCAGACGGTGACCGCCATGCTGCTGCCGCAGGCGACGGAGAAGGAGATCGCGCTGGTGGTAGGCCGCTGTCCGGACGGGGTGGCCGCGCGGGCGGACCGGGTGAAGGTGGAGCAGATCATCCTGAACCTGTGCACCAACGCCGTGAAGTTCACCGCCCGCGGCGGGCGGGTGCAGGTGGAGTGCGGGGACGGCGGCGGGCGGGTGCAGGTGACGGTGAGCGACACCGGCGTGGGCATTCCGCCGGACCAGACGGAGCGCATCTTCGAGCCGTTCGTGCAGCTGGGCCGCGGCCTCACCAGCCAGCATGAGGGCACCGGCCTGGGGCTGGCCATCAGCCGCGACCTGGCCCGGGCCATGGACGGCGACCTGACGGTGCGCAGCGAGCCGGGGAGGGGCTCCACCTTCACCCTCACCCTCCCCGCCGCCACGGACCCGGCATTGTCTCCGGCATCCGGAGATTGATTTCCGGAGGGGGCTGCTGAACCCCGTACACCCGGGCGTGGATTCCCGAGAGGGGTGTTGCCAAGCCTCGAGACACGGTTGTTTTCCTGAGGGAGGCGCCGCACGTAACCTTCAGCCTGCACGGCATTCTGGCGCCGACCGAAGGATCTTGCCGGCAGAACCGTGGGGCTGGATTTCTGCTGCGGAGCCTGCCCCTCCAGGCCGGA
>DATAAG010000379.1:0-2432 GCA_036260235.1 Longimicrobium sp. | reverse complement strand
CGCCTGGCGGGCGGCCCCGGCCACGCGCACGGGCACCGGCACGGCAGCCTGTGGGTGGGCGTGGCGCACGGGCTGGCCGGCACCGCGCCGCTCGTTGCCGCCCTCTCCGCGTCGCTCTCCGCCTCTCCGCTGCGGGCGGCGGGGTACCTGCTCTGCTTTGGGCTGGGCACGACGCTCGCGATGGCGCTGTACGCGCTGGCGGCGGGGCTGGTGTTCGAGCGCGCCGCGCACCGCGCGCCCGGGCTGGCCGGCACCCTGCGCGGGCTGACGGCGCTGGGCAGCGCGGCCATCGGCGTGCTGTGGATGGTGAACGCCGCCGGCGCCGCCTGAGCGCATCCACCTGAATCCTTCGACCGAGAAGAGAAACCATGTCCGACACGACGCCGCCGGCCGAGGGCGCCACGCCCGCCGTGACGATCCGCGTGAAGAACAATGGCCCGTACCTGGTGGAGGGCCCCTTTCGCCTGATCGACGCGGACGGGAACGAATACCAGCTGGAAGCGGGAAAGAAGTACAACCTGTGCCGCTGCGGCGGGTCCACCCGCAAGCCGTTCTGCGACGGCACGCACAGCAAGATCGGCTTCGTCGCCGCCGAGCGCGCCGTCCGTGAGGCCGAGGGCGAACAGGCATAGTCCAAGTCTCTGCGAAACAAACCGTATCACGCAGAGCAGCAGAGCAGCAGAGAAACAGAGGCACCACCCCTCTGCTTCTCTGCTGCTCTGCTGCTCTGCGTGACATGGCTTTCAGGGATTCGTTCTCCGCCGCGGCTTGCAGCCTCCGGGACTCCCTCCTACGTTCCGCGAACCCGCGGCTCGTGCCGTAACGCAGCCACATCCCACCGGAAGGATCTCATGCGCAAGCTCCGGCTCGACCTCGCCGATCTCGCCGTCAGCAGCTTCGTCCCCAACGTGGAGGATGCGCCGCGCCCCGGCACCGTGCAGGCGCACGAGGTCACCGCGGTACTGGCCCCCACCCGGGGCAACACCTGCCAGACCTGCTACACCAACTGCCTGCCGTACTGCTGAGCCGGGTGCGGGGGCTTATCAATAATCATTCTTGACAAGCTTCCGCCGCTCCCGTAGCATGCTCGCCATGCGACGCGCCCGTCCGTTCCGCCAGCCGTGTACTCCGCGCCGGCTCCCGACCGGGGGCGGGGCGGGACGCGTGGCGCAGGCGCACTAGGCCGCCGGGTCCGTCCCGGCACGCACGATCCGCCGCCCGGTCCGCTCCCCAGCGTTCCGGGCGTCGCTGTTCACGAACGGCACCGGCTCCGCCCGCGCGGCGGCGGCCGGTCTTCATCAACCGGAGGACGAGGATGTCGACACAGACCCTGCCCATCGAGCAGCGCGGGTACGCCCACCCGGAGGCGCTGGTGAGCACCGAGTGGGTGGCCGCGCACCTGGATGACCCCGCCGTCCGCATCGTCGAGAGCGACGAGGACGTGCTGCTGTACGACGTGGGCCACGTTCCCGGCGCCGTGAAGATCGACTGGCACACGGACCTGCAGGACCCGGTGATGCGCGACTACCTGGACGAGGAGTCGTTCGCCCGGCTGATGCGGGAGAAGGGGATCTCGCCGGAGACCACCGTGGTGTTCTACGGCGACAAGAACAACTGGTGGGCCACGTACGCGCTGTGGGTGTTCCGCCTCTTCGGCCACGACCGCGTGAAGGTGATGGACGGCGGCCGCAAGAAGTGGGAGGACGAGGGGCGGCCGATGTCCACGGAGATGCCCGCCTATCCCCCCGCCGAGTACCCCGTGCCCAGGCGGGACGACGCGAAGATCCGCGCCTTTCGCGAGGAGGTGCTGGAGCACGTGAAGAAGAAGGGGCAGCTGATCGACGTCCGCTCGCCGGAGGAGTACCGGGGCGAGAAGCTGCACATGCCGGACTACCCGCAGGAGGGCGCCATGCGCGGCGGCCACATCCCCGGCGCGGCGAACGTGCCCTGGGCGCGCGCCGTGAACCCCGACACCGGCGAGTTCAGGAGCGCGGACGAGCTGCGCGAGCTGTACGAGCAGGGCGCCGGGCTGGACCCGAAGCAGGAGACCGTGGCGTACTGCCGCATCGGCGAGCGGTCGTCGCACACCTGGTTCGCCCTCTCGTACCTCCTGGGCTACCCCAGCGTGCGCAACTACGACGGCTCGTGGACGGAGTGGGGCAACGCGGTGAGGCTGCCGATCGAGAAGTGAGTGCGGGAGTCCGTGCGTGAGTGCGTGAGTCCGAAAGTGACTGCGAGACGGCGGTGACACACCGGAGTTTGCGGGATGTTTATACCGGATCCGGATAAAGTGTCATTCTGAGTCCTTAACGGCTGCGCCGATCCTGTAGGACGAAAGACGTCTCGCACGAATCTCTCGTCCCCATCAACCTCCCCCAGGGGTTTTTGGGGGAGGTGGGCGAGTCATGCGAGCCCGGAGGGGGCGCGGCGGC
>DATAAG010000378.1:0-7974 GCA_036260235.1 Longimicrobium sp. | reverse complement strand
GCCACGTTCTCGTGCAGGTGCCGCCGGAGGGGCGCGCGCTGGCCAAGGCGCAGGGCGACTACCACGCGCAGATCGGCCAGGCCCAGCGGCACCTGCACGAGAACGTGGCCCGCCCGCCGCGCCCGGAGCTGCAGGACCGCTGGCGCGCGGAGCTGCGCCCCGCGCAGGTGGCGCTGTACGAGCGGCTGGCCGGGGCCGAGCTGCGCCGCCACGGCTACCCGCTGCTGGGCGCGGGCGGGGCCGCGCCCCTGGCGGTCGCGGCCGAGGCGGCGGCCAGCTGGGGGGAGTTCGCGCTGCACCGCGTCCGCAACACCCTCCGCGCCTTCCTGGTCACCGGCGGGTCGGGCGAAAAGCTGCGGCGCCGGTGGTCGCGGTGGACGCGCGGGCGGGGGGCGGGCGGATGATCGCGGCGGAGCAGGGCGCCCTGGTGGAGGTGGAGATCACCGGCTCCGACGCGCCGGGGGTGATGGACGGGCTGCGCCTGTACCGCGCCCAGACCGGGAGCGCCGCGCCGGACGAGACGCTGCGCGGCGACTGGCTGCGGTGGATCCAGGGGGCGCCGTCCGCCCGCGGCGCCTGCGCCATCGCGCGCGACGGCGAGCGGGTGGTGGGCTTCTACGCCCTCCTCCCCACGGAGATGTACCTGGGCGGGTCTCCCGTCCCCGGCGCCAAGGGCGAGTTCTACGCGGTGGACCCCGGCTACCGCCGCGCCCGCGCGGCGGAGGGAGGGATGCCGGTGCCCTTCGCCCTGGTGGCGCTCCTCAAGCGGCGCGCCCCGGAGCTGGGCATCCAGGCGTCGTTCGGCAAGACGACGAAGGGCGCGTTCGTCACCATGGCCACGGGCGCGCGGCCGGTGGAGTTCGAGCACGTGGACTACCTCTCCCTCTTCCGCCCCGCCGGGCTGGGGCGGGGGCGGGGGGCGGCGCTCCGGGAGCTGGGCGCCGTGGCGGCGACGACGCTCCTCCGCGGCGCCGGCGCCGCGCGGGGGGCGCTGGAGGGCGCGGCCGGCGCGGTGCGCCAGGTGGACGCCTTCGCGCCCGGCGACGTGCGGGACGCCGGCGGGCGCAACCACCTGGTGAACCCCGCGGCGCGGGCGCTCGACCTCCGCTTTCCCGCCGACCGCTACGCGAAGTACGTGGTGGAGGGGGCGGACGGGCGGCCGGCGCACTTCGTCTTTTCCCGCCCGCGCGCCGGGGGGATGGCGCAGCTGATGGACTGGGCCACGCTGCGGGTGCCTCCCGCGGTGCTGCGCGCGCTCCTCCGCCGGGTGGCCCGCGACTGCCGCCGCGCCGGCGCCGCCGCGCTGCACCTGCCGATCCCCGCGGCGGAGGACGATCCCGCGCTGGGGCTGGCCGGCGCGGGGTTCCTGCGCGCGCGGCGCGGGAAGTCCGTGGTCTACGTGACCTGTGCCACCCCGGAGCTGGCCCGGGCCCGGGACGAGGGGCCGTGGCGCTTCACCAACGCGCACGCCAGCTACTACGACGACGGCGGGGCGGCCCCCCGCGCGGACGAGGAGGGGGCGGCGTGACGGAGGCGTTCTACGGGCGCGTGCAGGAGCACGCCCGCCGGAATCCGGAAGGGGCGGCGCTCTCGTACCGGCTGCCGGGGGGCGGGTACCGGGTGGAGGCGTGGGCGGGGCTCGCCGGGCGCGCCCGCCGGCTGGCCCGCTACTTCGCGGACGCCGGCGGCGACGCCGCGGTGGTGCCCATGCTCGTCGGCAAGGCGCCGGACGCGGTGGCCGCCATGCTGGGGGCGCAGGGGGCGGGGCGCGCCTTCGCGGCGCTGAACCCGAAGTTCCGCCTCCCCCAGCTCGTCGCCGCGCTCCAGGCGACGGGATCGCCCGTGGCCGTGGTGGACGGGCCGGGGCTGCGCGTGCTGGCCGCGGGGACGGACGAGCCCCTGGTGCGGTCCACCCGCTGGCTGGTCGTCGATCCGGACGCCTCGCCGCTGGCGAAGGCGGACGGGGAGCGGCTGCGGGGGGCGGGGGTGGCGCTGGAGGACGCGGCGGAGCTGCCGGACGTGACGGACGGATGGGCCCCGCCGGCCGGGGCCGATCCCGCGCGTCCCGGGTGCTGCCTCTTCACCTCCGGCTCCACCGGGACCCCCAAGGGGGTGCTGGTGAGCCTGGGCGACCTGCTGGGCCGGGCGGAGGCGGAGCGGGAGTGGTTCGGCCTCACGGCGGAGGACGTGCTGCTGAACGTCCTTCCCTTCTCCTTCGACGTGGGGCTGTCGCAGCTCCTGTCCGCGCTGTACCTGGGGTGCGAGCTGGTGGTCTCCCCCTCCTGGCTGCCGCGGGACCTGATGGAGGCGGCGCGCGAGCGGGGGGCCACCGGGATGTGCGGGGTCCCGTCCATCTGGCAGGACCTGCTGCGCACGGGGGCGGCCGCCCCGCCGCCCCCCTCGCTGCGCTACGTCACTGTCTCCGGCGGGAGCCTGGCGCCCGCCCAGCTGGCCGCGCTGGCCGCGGCGCTGCCGGGGGTGGGGATCTACAAGACGTACGGGCAGACGGAGGCGTTCCGCTGCGCCTCGCTGCGCCCGGAGGAGCTGGCCGCCCGCCCCGGGAGCGTGGGTCGCGCCTACCCGGGCGTCCGCCTGCTGGTGGTGGACGAGGAGGGGCGCCCGTGCGCGCCCGGCGAGACCGGCGAGGTGGTGCACGCGGGGCTGGGCACCATGCTGGACTACCTGGGCGGCGGCGGGGAGGGAAAGCTGGGGACGCACCCGGCGGTGCCCGGGCTTCCCGTCGTCTACACCGGCGACCTGGGGTGGCTGGACGCCGACGGGTACCTGTACCTGGCCGGCCGCCGCGACGGGATGGTGAAGGTGTCCGGCAACCGCGTCTTTCCCGCGGAGGTGGCCAACCACGCCGCCGCGCTCCCCGGCGTGGCCGAGGCGCAGGCGGTGGCGCTCCCCGGGGCCGGTGACGCGGCGCTGGCCTGCTTCGTCGTGCTGCACCCCGGCGCGGAGCCGGACCCCGCGGGGCTGCGCCGCGCGCTGGCGCAGCGCCTTCCCTCGTACATGGTGCCGCGCGACGTGGTGGTGCTGGACGAGATGCCCCGCACCCCCAGCGGCAAGCCGGACCTGCAGGAGCTGGCGCGGCGCGCGGCCGCCCCCGAACCCCTGCCCCTCGCCGGGGCGCAAACCTGAGCACCGGGCCCGTCCCGGCACGCACACATGCAACAGAAGCTGATCTCGTTCTTCGAGGCCCGGCTGGGGGTGGACCCCGGCCAGATCGCCGCCGAAACCCCCCTCTACTCCTCCGGCCTGCTGGACTCGTTCGGCATGGTGGAGGTGATCATGTTCGTGGAGCAGGAGAGCGGCGTGCGCTTCAACCCCGAGGACATCTCGCTGGAGAACCTGGACTCGGTGGAGCGCATCCTCCGCTTCGTGGAGACGGCGGGAGCGGCGCGTTGAGCCCCTCCGCCGATCCGGGAGCGGACCGGGCGGACCCGGTCCTGGCGCGGGTGGCGGCCGAGCACGGCACCCCCTGCTTCGTCTACGACATGGACGCCGTGCAAGAGCGGCTGGCCCGGCTGGAGCGCGCCTTCGGCGGGCGCTTCCGGGTGAGCTACGCCATGAAGAGCAACCCCAACCCCGCCCTGCTGGCGCGGCTGCGCGCGCGCGTCCCCTTCCTGGACGTTTCCTCCGGCGGCGAGCTGGAGCTGGCGCTGGAGCAGGGGTGGGAGCCCGGCCGCATCAGCTTCACCGGGCCGGCCAAGGGCCCGGCGGAGCTGGAGCTGGCCGTTGCCGCCGGCATCGGCGAGGTGGTGGTGGAGTCGCTGGAGGAGGCGCGCGAGCTCTCCCGCGTGGCCGTGGAGCGGGGGCGCGTGCAGCCGGTGCTGGCGCGCCTTGCCCCGGCGCGGCTCCCCGGCGGGTTCGGGGTGAACATGGCCGGCAAGCCGTGCCAGTTCGGCATCGACGAGGAGGACGCCGAGGCGGTGCTGCAGGAGGTGCTGGCCCTGCCCGGGCTCTCGCTGGAGGGCTTCCACGTCTACTCGGGGACGCAGTCGCTGCGGGCGCAGGCGCTGGCGGAGAACTACGGCATCTTCGTCGAGCTCTTCCGCCGCTTCGCCGGGCGCTTCGGCCTGACGCCCCGCAAGCTGGTCTTCGGCTCGGGGCTGGGGATTCCCTACCACGAGGGCGACGTGGCGCTGGACCTGGAGGCGCTGGCCGCGCAGGTGAACCCGCTGCTGGACGAGCTGCGCGCCGAGCCGCGCTTCGCCGGCGCCGACCTGGTGCTGGAGACGGGCCGCTACGTCGTCGGCGAGGCGGGGGTGTACCTGACCGGGGTGCTGCGGGTCAAGGAGTCGCGCGGCACCGCCATCGCCGTCTGCAACGGGGGGATGAACCACCACCTGGGCGCCTGCGGCCACCTGGGCACCGTCATCCACCGCAACTACCGGATGTTCAAGGTGGGGGCGGAGGACGCGCCCCCGGCGGAGCGGCCGTACGACCTGGTGGGGCCCCTCTGCACCACCATCGACACCCTGGGGCACCGGGTGAAGCTCCCGGAGCTGCGGGCGGGCGACGTGATCGCCGTCCGCTGCAGCGGCGCCTACGGGGCCACGGCCAGCCCCATCCACTTCATCCGCCACGCCCCGCCCCGCGAGGTGCTGGTGGAGTCCACCCCGGTGGGGCGCCGGGTGGAGGACGTGAGCTGGCTGGGCGCGCCGGGCGCGGCCGCCGCGGCGGAGGCCGGGTGACGGCGCCCCGGCGGGAGGGGATCCTCATCCTGGGCACGCCGCGCTCGGGGACCACCCTGCTGCGCCGGCTGCTGAACGCGCACCCCTCCATCGCCTGCCCGGGCGAGACCAACCTGCTGAGCGCCTGCGGCCGCTTCCTGCAGTCGGAGCGCATCGCCGAGGACGTGCAGGTGGGGGTGCTGACGGGGCTGGAGTTCGCCGGCTTTCCCCCCGACGAGACGGTGGGGCGGCTGCGCGAGCTCGCCTTCGGCTTCCTGCGCGAGTACGCGGCGCGCGCCGGCAAGCCGCGCTGGGCGGAGAAGACGGCGTTCAACCTCTTCCACCTCCCGCAGATCGAGCGGCTGGTGGGCGACCGGGTGGACGTGGTCTGCATCCAGCGGCACGGGCTGGACGTGGTGGTGAGCCTGAACGACCTCTGCCAGAAGAACGGCGCCTACCTGGCGGAGCTGCACGACTACGTGCGGCGCCACCCGGTGATCTTCGAGGCGTTCGCCCACGCCTGGGTGGACCTCACGCGGGCCATGCTGGAGCTGGCGGAGCGGCGCCCCGGGACGCTGCTGGTGCGCTACGAGGACCTGGTGGCCGACCCCGAGGCCGCGCTGCGCCGCATCCTGGCCCACCTGGGCGAGGAGTGGCACCCGCCCCTGCTGGAGGAGGCCATGCGCGACCGGGGGAGCGTGGGGCTGGGGGACTGGAAGACCTACGAGCGCCGCACGGTGGGGCAGGAGAGCGTGGGCCGCTGGCGCGAGCTCTCCCCCCGCACCCTGCGCCGCCTGGGCGAGATCTGCAACCCCACCCTGCGGGCCGCCGGCTACGAGCCGGTGGAGGCGCAGCCGGTGGGGGGCGAGGACCAGGCGCAGCGCTCGTACGAGCTGGGGCTGCTCCTGAAGACCCTGGGCGTGAACCCACGGCGGCCGCGGGAGTCCTGATGCGAAACACCAGAGAGGCCGCGGCCCGGGGCACCGGGCTGGCGGCGACCGGGGCCGGCGGCGCGGTGCCGTACGACGAGAAGACCTTCTTCGAGAGCTTCTACCGCGCCAACGTCAGCGGCACGCCGCAGGACCACATGACCATCGGCGCGGTGTCGGAGCCGGAGGCGCGCTTTCACTACAACGCCACGGAGAACAGCATCATCCGGGCGCTGCTCTCCCTTTCCCCGCCGCCGCCGCCGGGGATGCTGGCCGCGTGGAACCTGCTGCGCCGCCGCCGCGGGGCGCGGCTGCTGGACGTGGGAAGCGGCACGGGGCACTGGATCGACTTCATGCGCCAGCTCTTCCACGTCACCGAGGCGGTGGGGGTGGAGATCACGGAGCAGATGTGCGCCTTCCTGCGGGAGAAGTACGGCCCCGGGGGCGGGGTGACCGTCCTGCAGGCCGACGTGGCGGCCGACGGGTTCGGCGCGGAGGCGGTGGGCGGGGCGGTGGACTACGTGACGGCGGTGGGGGTGATGTTCCACGTCGTCGACGACGCCCGCTGGCGCCGCGCCGTGGCCAACCTGGCCGCCGCGCTCAGGCCCGGCGGGCTGATGATCGTGGGCGACGACTTCGGCGTGGAGACGCGCGACGTGCAGTTCCACGCCACCGACGAGTTCGCCTCGTGGCGCGAGTTCGACGCGGCGAAGGCGGCCGAGGGCGCGGCGCGGGTGAACAAGCGGGTGCGGTCGCTGGCCGACTGGCAGGCCGCCGCGGGCGCCTGCGGGCTGCAGATGGTGGCGCTGGTGCGCACCGACCGCGACCCCCGCATCACCACGCCGGAGAACGACGTGCTGGTGCTGCGGCGGGCGGCGGAGGGGGAGGGGCGGCCGTGAGGTCGGGCCGGGGGCAGGGACGCGAGGGGCACAGGGGATGACGAAGCGAGGGATCTTTTCCGGGGTCGCCTGGACGGCCGCGAGCAGCTGGAGCATCCAGCTGGTCAACCTGGGCGTGTTCGTCGTCCTGGCGCGGATGATGGACTCCGCCGCCTTCGGGCTGGTGGCGATGGCGGGGATCTTCATCCACATCTCGGAGATCCTGGTGGACCAGGGGCTCTCCACCGCCGTCGTGCAGAAGCAGGAGCTGGAGCCGGAGCACACCGACACCGCCTTCTGGCTGAGCGTGGGCTTCGGCATCCTCCTCACCGGGATCGGCGTGCTCCTGTCCGGGCCGATCGCCCGGCTCTTCCGCGAGCCCGGGCTGCAGCCGGTGGTGGCGCTGCTCTCGCTCAACTTCTTCCTCACCGCCCTCACCGGGGTGCAGCGGGCGCTGCTCATGCGCCGCTTCGCCTTTCGCCTGCTGGCCATCCGGAACTTCGGCGCCAGCGTGGTGGGCGGCGTCGTGGCGGTGGCCATGGCGCTGGCGGGGCACGACGCCATGGCGCTGGTGGCGCTGCAGCTGGCCACCGCGGTGGCCGGGGTGGCGCTGCTGTGGGCGGTGGGCGGGTGGAGGCCGGGGCTCCGCTTCTCCCGCGCCCACGCGGGCGAGCTGCTCTCCTTCGGGCGCAACATCGTGGGGATCCGCGTGCTCAACGCCACCAGCCGCCGCTCCGACGACCTGCTGATCGGCTACTTCCTGGGGAGCACGGCGCTGGGCTACTACACCATCGCCTACAAGATCTTCAAGATCCTGGTGGAGGTGTTCACCAAGATCGTGTCGCGGGTGGCGCTCCCCGCCTTCGCCTCGGTGCAGCAGGACCAGGCGAAGCTCCGGGCGGCGTTCTGCTCCGCCGTCAAGCTCTCGTCGCTCATCAGCTTCCCCATGTTCGTGGGGCTGGGGGTGCTGGCCCCGGACGTGGTGCCCCTCCTCTTCGGCCCGGAGTGGCTGCCGGCGGTGCCGGTGATGCAGGTGCTGGCGCTGATGGGGCTGCTGCAGGCGGTGCACCTGCTCATCAACCAGGTGCTCATCGCCGCCGGCAGGCCCTCGTGGACCTTCCGCTTCCTCCTGGGGAGCAGCCTGGTGACGGTGCTGGCCTTCGGCCTGGTGGTGCGGTGGGGGATCGTGGCGGTGGCCGCCGCCTACACGGTGGTGGGGTACGCGCTGTCGCCGGTGTACTTCGTCATGCTGCGCCGCCTGCTGGGGCTGCGCACGGGCGAGTTCTTCCGCCACCTGCGCACCCCCGCGCTGGCGTCGGCGCTCATGGCGGCCGCCATGCTGGCCGCGCGCTCCCTGGCGCAGGGCGCGCTCCCGCCGCTGGCCGCGGCCGTGGCGGCGGGGTGCGCCGGCGGGCTGGCGTACGCGGGGGTGGTGCTGCGGCTGGAGCCGGACTTCCTGGCCACCCTGCGCGGCTGGGCGGGGCGCGG
>DATAAG010000377.1:0-15958 GCA_036260235.1 Longimicrobium sp. | reverse complement strand
GTGCGAGAACCCCACCCACCCGCCACGACCCTTCCTTACACCCACCCCTCCATACCCCACGCCGCGACGATCGCCCGCACCGCGGCCTGCGCCGTCTCCGCGGCCTCGCGGATGCGCCAGCGGCTCAGGTCGCGGTCCTCCACCAGGTTGCTGACGGCGCGCACCTCCAGCAGCGGCACCTGGTAGATCGCCGCCACGTGCGCCAGCGCGGCGCCCTCCATCCCCTCGCAGAGCGCGCCGGGAACGCGCGCGGCCATCGCCTCCCCCAGGGCAGCCGTCCCGGAGCAGCAGGAGACGGTGACGAACGGCCCCGTCCGCACGTCGAATCCCGCCCCCTCCAGCGCCGTCCGCGCACGCCCGACGAGCGCGGGATCCAGCGGGAACGCGTTGAAGGAACGTGATCCACCCGCCTGCCAGAGCGGAATGCCGATCCCCTCCGTCGACATCCAGCCGCCCGGCGCCTGCACCCCCTCGTCCCCGTACACCGCCGCGGTGGCCAGCGCGATGGAGCCGACGCCGAGGCCGGAGCCCGGGTACGCCCCCGCGATCCCGAAGCCGATCACGCCGCGGACCGGCTGCGTCTCCAGGAGGGCGGTCAGTGCGTGCGCGGCGTTGGTCTTGCCCATCCCGCCCGGCAGAAGGACCACGGACGCGCCCTGCAGCCGCCCCGTCCACGCGGGCTTGCGGCCCACCCGCACCTCGCGCGCGTCCGCCAGCTCCGCCCGCAGCCGCTCGCATTCGAACGGCACCGAGCAGACCAGGGCGAGCGGGGCGGACGTGGTGTCGGACGGCATGGCTGCACGGTACGGGTTGCGCGCGGCGCGGCGGCCCAGAATTTACGTGCCGTCTCCACCGCCGGAAACCGGACGCGGCCGAACCCGCTCCCCCGTCCACCGAGTCTCGATGCGACGCCTCGCCGTCCTCGCCCTCTGCCTGGCCGCCTGCGGGACCCCCGCGCGGCGGCCCGCCCCCGTGCCGCCGCCACCACCGCCGCCGCCCGCCGCGGACCCGCAGCTGCCGCCGCCTCCCCCGCCGATCGTGGCGAACGCGAGCGTGTGGACGCGTGACGCGGGCGGGCAGCTGCGCGGCGAGAGCGGCCGCGTGCCCCTCCCCTACCTGGGGATGCGGCTGGAGGTGCTGCAGGTGGACACCCTGCAGCTGCTGGTGCGATGCGTCCACTGCCTCGGCTCGCCGCAGGGGTGGATCGCGCGGGAGGCGGTCATCCATCATCCGCGCCGGCCGGCCGACGCGCGCAGCGGCGACCTCGCCGAGTTCGTGCTGGCGGTGCGCGACGCGGCCGCGCGGCAGGACGTGGAGGCGCTGCGGCCGGTGATGTCGCGGGACTTCGTGCACTCGCTGGGGCCGCTGGACATGGGATTGCTGGAGACCTTCGCCGCGTGGGAGCGGGAGCAGTACCGCACCCTGGACCGCATGCCCTTCATCCTGGACCGCGGCGTGGCCAGCGTCCCCGGCACGGCGGTGTGGGCGGCGCCGCCGGAGTGGGTGTCCACGCCCGGCTACACGGACGTGCGCGCGGGCTTTCGCCGCGGCGAGGACGGGTGGGAGTGGATCTTCCTGGTGCGGAACGGAGCGTAGGGGGGCGCGCCCCCTCCGGGCTCGCATGACTCGTCCTCCTCCCGCAAAGCCCCTGGCGCGAGGTGGATGACACCGCCGGATCGGGGCGGTTCGACCGGCATCTCGCTGCGCCCGCGGGGGCCCCTCCCCCCGGCCCCCTCCCCGCTCGTTCCTCGCGGAGAGGGGGAGGACTGCAACCGCGAACAGCGTCGCGCTTCGCGCGGACCCCTCACCCCCGGCCCTCTCCCCCGCAAGCGGGGGAAAGGGAGCACTTCGATCGCGCCATGCAGCTACGAGGACAGTTCTCCCTCTCCCACGCTGTTTGCCGGGGAGGGGGCGCCTGCGGTCACACCACACCTCTCTGAAGCGCCGTGCACCTGCCCCAACCACCCCTCCCCCGAAGTTGGGGGAGGGGTCGCCCGCCGTCGCGAGGAACGAGCGAAAGGCCGGGGCGGGGGAGAGGGCCCCCGCGGACGCAGTGAGAACCCCGCCGTCCTCCTCCTCCCTTCTCGCAACCAGCCATTTACCCCCGCATCGCGAGCGCGACCGCCTCGTCGATCCCCAGCGCGCTCCCCTCCGCCATCCCCGCCGCGAGGGCATCCGCGCCCAGCGCCTGCAGGGCGCCGGCCTCCGTGCGGCGGAGCAGGGCGGCGCGGTTGGCGGCGGTGACGGGGGCGCCGAGCGCGGCACGCAGCCCGCCGGCCGCACCCAGCAGCTTCGCGGCGCGCACCGCGTCCCCCCGCGCCAGGGCGACCCCGGCCAGTTCCTCCAGGCAGTCCGTCACGCCCAGCCTGTCGCCCAGGGCGTGGTGCTGGGCGAGCGCCTGCGCCAGGAGCTCCGCGGCCCGGGCGGTCTCGCCCAGGGCGGCCGCGGCCATCCCCAGGTAGTTCAGCGAGAAGGCGGTGCCCCGCGCGTCGCCCAGCTCCCGGAAGCCGGCCAGGCTCTCCTCCGCCAGCTGCAGGGTACGCTCCGGCCGGCCGCCGCGCAGCTCCGCCAGCGCCAGGTTGAGGAGCGAGATCGCCACCAGCCGCCGGTCCCCGTCCCGCTGCGCCAGGCTGAGCGCTTCCTCCAGGAGCGTCCTGGCGCGGCCGTAGTCCGCGGCGTCGCTGGCCAGCGCGCCCAGGTTGTTGAGCGTGCTGGCGACGGCCGCCGCGTTTCCCAGCCCGCGCTGCAGCGCCAGGCTCTCCTCGTAGTACTCACGCGCGCGCTCCTGCTCGCTGCGCAGCAGGGCGATGTTCCCCAGCGTGTTCAGCACGTTGGCGACGCCGTTGCGGTCGTCCAGCGTACGGTGCAGCTCCAGGCCGGGGAGGAGCGCCTCCTCCGCGCGGCCGTAGTCGCCCTGCTGCCACGCCAGCGCGCCGGTGGCGTACAGCACCCGCCCCAGCGCGGCGGGAGGGATGCGGTCGCGCAGCTCCAGCACCCGCTCCAGCCAGCCGCGGCCTTCCGTGACGTAGCCGCGGATCTCCCAGAAGCGCCACAGCCGTCCCGCCAGCCGCGCCGCGGTCTCCCCGTCCCCCGCCTCCAGCGCACCCCGCAGCGCCGCGCGCACGTTCTCGTGGTCCGCCTCCAGGCGCTCCAGCCAGGCGCGCTGCTCCGGGCCGCGGAAGTGCGGCTCCGCGGCCTCCGCCAGCTGCAGGAAGTGCCGTGCGTGGCGGGCGCGGAGCTCGTCCCCCTCGCCGTGCTCCGCCAGCCGCCCGGCGGCGTACTCGCGCACCGGCTCCAGCATGGAGAAGCGGGATTCGCCGCCGGCCCGGGCCTCGTGCCGCAGCAGCGACTTGTCCACGAGCGAGGCGAGCAGGCGCAGGGAGGCCTCCGCCACCTCTTCCGCCGCCGCGCGGGTGCATCCGCCGCGAAAGACGGAGAGCCGCCGGAACGCCGCGCGCTCGTCCTCGTCCAGCAGCCCCCAGGAGTGGTCGAACGCCGCGCGCAGGCTGCGGTGGCGGGGCGGAAGGTCGCGCGCGGAGCCGGCGAGCAGGTCCAGCCCCCGCTCCAGCTCGGCCGCGATCTCCCGCACGGAGAGCACGCGCACCCACGCGGCCGCGAGCTCGATGGGCAGCGGCATTCCGTCGGCCATGCGGCAGACGCGCGCCGCCTCCCGCAGCTCCTCGGCGGAGAGACGGAATCCCGGGGCGACGCGGCGGGCGCTCTGGACGAACAGACGCACCGCCTCGTGGGACTCGATCCCCTCCGGCTCGTCCGCGGCGGGGACGCTCATCCCGCCCAGCTCGAACACGGCTTCCGCGCTCAGGTGCAGCCGCTCGCGCGAGGTGACCAGGACGCGCACGTCCGGGCACTCCGCCAGGATCTCCGCCACCAGCGCCGCCGCGGCCGGCAGGTGCTCGAAGTTGTCCAGCACCAGCAGCAGCTCGCGCTCGCGCAGGTGGCGCAGCAGCTCCGTCCGCGGCTCCGCGGCGGCGGAGAGCGGCACCCGCAGCGCTTCGCAGATGGTGGAGGCGACGAACTCCGCGGAGGCCACCGGCGCCAGCGGCACCAGCCACGCCCCGCCGGAGAACCCGGCGAGCAGCTCGCCGGCGGCCTCCACCGCCAGCCGCGTCTTGCCGATGCCGCCGGGCCCGGTGACGGTCAGGAGCCGGTGCTCCGCCAGCAGCCGCCGGATCTCGCCGATCTCCCGCTCCCGGCCCACGAACGCGGCGGCGGCGGCCGGCAGGTTGTGTGGCGGCGCGGGCGGAGGCTCCGGCGCGCCGGCGTCCAGGTGCACGTACCCGGAATCCAGCGTCCACCCCCCGTCCCGCCGCGCGAGCAGCCCCCGCTCCGCCAGCCGCACCAGGGTGCGGTGCGCCGCGCCGGGAAGGCCACCGGTGCGGGCGTGCAGCCAGTCGACCAGCTCCCGCGGCGGCTCCCACTGCAGCACCGCGCGCAGCCACACCCGCAGCCCGGCGGGGCTCAGCCCCTCCAGCTGCACCGTGTGGAGCGGCGCCACGCCGTACCCGTCGCCGGCGGCGCGCGCGTCACCGGCAAGCGCCAGCGCGCAGACCGGCGGCCCATCCGTGCCCAGCAGCGCCCGCAGCGCCTCGCGCGAGGCGCGGTCCACCGTGCCGGCGTCGTCCACCGCCACCAGCAGCCGCGCCCGCCCGCGCGCCTGGAGCGCCGCGGCGACCGCCCCCGCGAACCGGTCGTGCCCCGCACCCGGCGGCGGCAGCCCCGGCACCTCTCGCGCGATGGAGGCGAGCGCCCCGTACGGGCGGCCGCCCTGCGTTCCGGTGACGGGGACGACCACGAAGTCCAGCGCCCGCGCGTGCTCCGCGACCGCCGCCAGCAGGCGCGACCGGCCGGCGCCCGCGGGGCCGGTGATCGCGAGCGCGGCGCGCCCCTCCCGCACCGCCGCGTCCAGGAATCGCCGCGCCTCCGCCAGCGCGCTCTCCCGCTCCACCAGCCGTGTCGCTGCGGAAAGCTCCGCGGGAATGCCGGGTCCGTCGGCGTCGGCCACGCGGCCGCGGCCCAGCCGCTTGGCGGCGAACAGCCGCAGGTCCGCGCGCTCGAAGAGCTGCTCCGCGCCGTCGGCGTCCGCGGGAAAGCTGGCGACGCCGATGCTGAGCGTGGCGGAGAGGGGCGGCTCGCCGGCGAAGGGCGTGTCGGCGACGGCGCGGAGCAGGCGCTCCGCCAGCGTGGCGGCCTCCGGGCGGGCGGTGCCGGGAAGGAGGAGGACGAACTCGTCGCCGCCGTAGCGGAACAGCAGGTCCGAGGTGCGGAGCTCGCCCGCGAGGCGCTCGGCGAGCTCCACCAGCACCCGGTCGCCGCGGCGGTGGCCGAACGCGTCGTTTACGCTCTTGAAGTGGTCCAGGTCGATGAGCAGCAGCGAGAAGCCGCCGCCGTAGCGCCGGGCGCGGTCCACCTCCTCCGCGAGCCGGTCGGCGAGAGAGGCGCGGGAGTACAGCCCGGTGAGCGGGTCCGTGGCGAGGTGGTGCGCGCTCTTCACTCCACGTCCGTGGGCGGGGGACTCATCCGCCGAGACCGATGGGACAACGCTTGCACGGGCCGGCGGACACCAGCGCCGGGCAAGCACCCTGCCCTGCGCCGCCGGATCCTTCGGTCGCGCGCACGCATCCGTGCGCAGGCAGGGGTCCTGCGCGGCGCTCCCTCCAGGATGACAGCGCGGAAGGGTGATGGTGGAGCAGATTCGGCCGCCGTCCAGAAATCGTGCGGCGCCTCTACCCGTTCACCCCATCACCCGCCAGCGCACCCTTGATCTCCTCGAACGGCGGCAGCAGGCCCGGATTGGCGCTGTGCCAGGTGTACTTCACCCTCCCGTCCGTGCCGATGACGAACGTGGCGCGGTCGGAGGCGTGGCGCAGGCCGGGGCCCAGCGGCGCCTCGCGCAGCACGCCGAAGGCGCGGCTGGCCTCGCGGTTGAAGTCGGAGAGGAACAGGTAGTCCGCCCCGATCTCCTTCCTGAAGCGGTCCAGCACGTACGGCGAGTCCACGCTCACCGCCGCCACGCGGGCGTTCAGCCCGCTGTACGAGCCCATGTCGTCGCGCACGGCGCACAGCTCCTCCGTGCAGGTGCTGGTGAAGGCCAGCGGAAAGAACATCAGCACCAGCGGCTGGTCGCGCCACAGCCCGGCCAGCGGGACCTGCTGGTTCTCCGCGGAGGGAAGCGTGACGTCGGGTGCGGCGTCGCCCGGCTGCAGCGGCATCGCTCGGCTCCTGGGTTCGTTCAGTGGATGATGGCCGTCGTCATGCGGCGGCGGCGGCGAGGCGCAGGGTGCCCAGCGCCGCGCGCACCAGCTCCGCCCCGGCCTCGTGCTCCCCCGCGGCGCAGAGATAGGTGGCGAAGACGATGGTGCCGGGCCCCGTGGCCACGCCCACCAGCCACCAGGTCACGTCGCCCTCGTCCTCGTCCTCCGCCTCGTACTCCGCCCACGCCAGCTCCCCGCCGCCTTCCAGGGGAACGTCGGTCACGTCGTCCTCCTCCAGCTCCACGCCCCGGTCGTCCAGAAAGGCGTAGAGCTCCTCGGCCGGGTCGGCGAAGTCCTCGCCGGCGTCGAAGGAGATGAGGTGCAGCGTGCCGTCGCCCTCCTCCGGCCACACCTCCAGCCCGCCCTGTTCCTCGTCGGGGGCGGCGGACCACCCGGGGGGCGGCACCAGGGTGAACCGCCCGTCGGGGTCCCGCACGCGCTGCGCATCGCTCATCGGTCTCACACCTCCGCTGGGGCGGCCAATGTGCGGCGCGCTTCCGCCCCCGGCAAGCCGCTCTCCCGCAGTGTCTACCCCGGTGGACACCGAGCGGGCCGGCGACCGGGGCGAGGAGCAAAAGTAGCAGATTTCCTGGGGTGTCAGGAAACAAAGGAGTCGCGCGTTCTCAGGGCGTACGGCAAGCAGGGATGGCGGTTTGCGAGGGTCGGAAGGTCACCGCCCGAGGGGCGCGCGGGAACGAACGATCGTTCGGCACGGAAACTGCCTTCTCTCCGGTTGCAGGTCGCACCGGACGGCCCGCCGCTCACCTCCGGATGAAGGAGGCGCTTATTCGCACCTTGGGTGTCAGTCTCATCGCCATCGCGGCCATCGTGGCAAGCCTAACCGTCGCCCGGCAGCGCCAGGAAGAGGCCTCCGCGCCGGAAGGTGAAAAGCGGCCGCAGCACTCGCCCACGCAGTCCCGGCTGGACCTGGACCAGCTGCGCGCGGCCGGCATGTAACCGGCCCGCGGGTGCGGAGAGCGCTCCGTGTGCGGGGCGCGGATGTCCCTTTCGGGACGTCTGCGCCCCGCATTCGTTTCCCCTCGGCTCTGTCCTCACGCCCCTCCTCCCCCGGCGAACGCGGCTCCGGCATCCATCCGCAGCCATCCCGCCCAGCAATGTAGATCCATGTGGGAATGTGCCGGAATCTGCCTGATTTCTCGCGGATTTCGGCATTCCTTCGCTTAAGCCGTTTGTTTGCATCAAAAAGCCAGTGTTGATGCGGGTTTTTGCATGCGTTCGGGGCGAAAAACGCGCATCTTCAATTGACACAAGCGCTTACAGGGGCTAGATTGGTGCGTTGTTGAATGCCCTGGCACGACGGCGCGACTGCGGCTCCAGTCCAACCGCCGCGTTCGTCCGTGCGAAAGACAGGAGACAGCCGTTGAGGGAAAACGAGAGCCGTTCGCCGCGCCGTGCGCGTCGCGCCCCGCTGCGAAATGACTTCCGTTCGCTGATTCGCTCGCGTCCGGTGCAGGCGGTTCTGCTGGGCTGCGCCGTGGCGCAGGGCGTGGCGACCGCCACCGGCACGGGGCCCGTGGCCGAGGACGGCAAGCCGCGCCGCGGGGTGGTGCAGTCGGCCGTGAAGGGCGCGGTGGCGCTGGACGTGGCGCCCATCGTGGTGCGCGCGCCGCAGCGCGTGGCCCAGGCCCACGCCCCGCACGCGTCGGAGGCGGAGCGCCTGGCCGACAAGTACCGGGCCCGCGGCTACACCATCTCGGAGAAGCTGGCGCAGCTCATCTACCGCGAGGCGGTGGAGAACGAGATCGACCCGGAGATCGCTTTCGGGCTGGTGCGCACGGAGAGCGAGTTCAAGGACTACGCGACCAGCCGCGTGGGGGCCATCGGCCTCACGCAGCTCATGCTGCCGACGGCGCGCTGGTTCAAGCGCGACGCCACCGAGCGCGACCTGCGCGATTCCCAGACGAACCTGGAGATCGGCTTCCGCTACCTGAACGAGCTGATCGACCGGTACGACGGCGACGTGGAGCTGGCGCTCACGGCCTACAACCGTGGCACGGGCACGGTGGACCGGGTGCTGAAGCGCGGCGGCAACCCCGACAACGGGTACGCCGGCAAGGTGATGGGCCGCACCCGCGGCTGATCCGGCGCGGCTCGCCGGCGGTTCAGGAGGATGGAGGGGCGCTCCCGATGGTTCGGGGGCGCCCCTTCTCTGTTGCGGCCGCCACCCAGCCTGAGCGGCTAAAGCCGCCGCAACGACGGCGGAAAGCCCCGCAAACTGCGCGGGGGCTTCAGCTGCGAAGGGCCCTCACTCCCGGCCGGGCTGACGCTTGTTCGTGCGATGGGGTGCCGGTATCTTCCCTCCGCCTCTCCGTCTGTTCCCTCCTCATCTCCAATCTCCAATGAACAAGCGCATCATCCTGGTGGCCGTGCCCGTGCTGGTGCTCGGGGCCGCGGCGGCGGGCTGGACGTACCACTACCGGGGCACGCCGCAGTACTCGCTCAAGCAGGCGGCCAACGCGGTGAAGGCGAAGGACAGGGCGGCGTTCCAGAAGTACGTCGCCGTCGACAGCGTGGTCTCCGGCGCGGTGGACGAGCTGCTGGCGAAGGCGCTGGAGGAAACCCGCAAGGAAGCCGCGGCGGGCGACGACGGCTTCGCGGCGCTGGGCGCGGAGCTGGCCGCGGGGCTCATCCAGGGGATCAAGCCCATGGTGGTGACGGAGCTGCGCAACGGCATCATGGAGGGCGTGGAGCAGGGCGACCTGGGCAAGGCGTTCGAGGCGGACAGCGCCACGGAGGACGCGGGGCTGGACCTTGCGGACGCCGGCGCGCAGCCGATGGAGTACGCGGGGATGGACGTGGTCTCGCGCGAGGGGCGCACGGCCCGCGCGGACCTCAGGCTGCGCCGCACGGACCTGGACCAGACCTTTCCCCTGCGCCTGCGGCTGGCGCAGCGCGACGGCTACTGGCAGGTGATGGCGGTGGAGAACGTGGTGGAGTTCAGCCAGGCGATCGACCAGGCGGAGAGCCGCCGCCTGGCGGAGGTGAACCGGCCCGTCCTCGCGGAGCTGGCGAAGCTCGCGCGCGTGGACAGCCTGCGCGGCAGCCACGAGTCCGACGAGTGGGGCTTCGAGTCGCGCGTCACCTTCGCCGCGCGGCTCACGAACACCGGGCCGCAGCCGCTGCAGGAGGTGCGCGTGGAAGCCGGCGAGGGCGCGGACCGCATCGTCCTGACGCACGCCGGCCCGGTGCCGCCCGGCCAGTCGGTGACGGTGGCCTCGTCCGCGGAGCGGCTGCGTGCCACGCATCCGATCCACTCCCGCGTCGGGCGGGGGCGGAACGTGCCCCTGGACGCGCCGATGCGCCTCACCTCCGCGCGCGTCGGCGGGCGCGTGGTGGCCGCGCACGACGACTGGGCCGCGTACGTGGAGCGCGAGCGGCCGAAGCAGTGATCATCGTCGACGTGTTCCGTGAAGCGCGCGGTCATCGCGACGCGACCACGCGCGATCTTTACCAGTCCGTGTGGTTCCGCATGAGCCGGCGCTGACGACGCTTGCTCTTCCGGGAGCAGGGATGTAGGCATACGCTGGGACGACGCAATCGGCCTGCTCATTGATGTGTGGCGTGGCCATTGCGCCCTCCCGGGGCTGAAGGATGCCGGCTCGTTCGAACGCGAGGCGAAGAGAGGAATATGGCGGTGGTCGAGGTGTTCCCCAGGGCACCCATCGTGGAAGCGATTCTTTCGCTTGAGCTGAATTACCTGGACGACCTGCCTGCCCTGGCTGACAAGTACTGGCAGGCGATCGGCAACGAACTCCCTTCTCGCGAGCGCACCGGCGGGCCCGCGGCAGCGCTCCGCCCATCAGGACGGCTCCAGTCCACATCGACCGAGTACCGATTCGGATCAGAGGATGGGCTGCACGTCGTACAGGTCTCGCGGCGTGCGTTCTCCTTCCACCGCATGCGGCCATACCAGGACTGGGCCCAATTTTCGGCCACGGCCCGGCATTTCTGGGAAGCCTTTGTCGAGCACTTCGGCCCGGAACGGATCTCCGAGATTCACCTTCGTTACCTGAATCGTATCGAGATTCCGTTGCCGCTCGACTATCTACAGGATTATCTGGCGCTCTATCCCATGGTACCCGAGGAAATCGATACGGGATCGATCGGATATCTAATGCGTCTGTCCTTATCCGATCCTGCTGTCCCCGCACTCGCACATGTCACTCAAAGGTTTGAGTACGACCCTGAGCGTAGGGTATTTCCCATTGTTTTTGATATAGATGTTAGTAGAAGCGGGGATTGGGCGGTCACCGACAGGGAATTGTGGCAGAGCATCGAAGGCTTGCGCGATTACAAGAACCGTCTTTTCTTCGAAAGCATCACTGAGCGGACCCGGGCTCTCTTTCGATGAGACTTCGCACCTTTGTCGGTCGCGCCGACGAGTCCATTTTCGCCACCTCGACTCCGGGGTTGAGCCCGGCTGCGGCATTGATCGAGGAATCGATCAACGAGGCATACGACCACTGGCGGCAGACCCTGACGAGCGAGCGGAGCAGCCTGGAAGAGGAGTTCAGGCGCCTTGCCGCGGAGTGGAAAACGGCAGCGGAGTTCCAGTCGTCCATCACGCGTATCGCCATGCATCCGGCTTACCAGCGGATCATCGGCATGGGCCAGGAAGCACTACCTTACATCCTGCGGGATCTCGAGATGACGCAGGCACCGTGGTTCTGGGCCCTGCAGGCGATTACCGGCGTGGACCCCGTTTCCATGGAAGACCGAGGATACGTCGATCGGATGACGAGGGCGTGGGTGCGATGGGGGATGAGGGAGAACATCATCTGAGGCATGCGGTCCTCGTCAGCCGGTTCCCCGGCCTGGCACAAAGTCATTTCAGGTTCACCAGTCCGCCGGATCCTTCGTACAACTGCCTTGCCTTCGCCGCGAACGAGACACGGCGGTGCTGGCATCCTTCCGCCTTTGCCGGACTGTACTGGCCCGGCGGGCCCGCCGACGATACGCTGCAAACGTGGATCGCGGCCTTCGCACAGTTAGGGTACCGGGTAACGGATGTTGTGGACCTGGAGACAGGAATCGAGAAGCTCGCGATCTACGCGGACCCCGATTTCCCGCTGCACGTCGCCCGGCAGCTGCCCAATGGCTACTGGACGAGCAAGCTGGGACCGAAGGAAGACATCGAACACGAGCTCGAGGGTCTGGCCGGGACCGAGTATGGCAGGGTCGTCGCCATCCTTGCCCGTCGCGCGACGCCCGCGCAGACGGAAGCGGAGACCGACCGCTGAGTTCCCACTGCGCCCAAAGAAGACGCTCGCTGTTCTCCCGATTACGCATCACGGAGAAGGGGCCGCCTTCCGGTGTGGAGGGCGGCCCCTGGTGCGTCCGGCGGAGAAGCGCTCAGCCGTCGGAGAGGGCGCGGTTCTTCTCGATGTAGCTGGTCCACTCGGGCGGCACGTCGGTGTCGGGGAAGATGGCCTGCACGGGACACTCCGGCTCGCAGGCGCCGCAGTCGATGCACTCGTCGGGGTTGATGTAGTACTGGTCGTCCGCCTCGTAGATGCAGTCCACGGGGCACACCTCGACGCAGCTGGCGTCCTTGGTATTGATGCAGGGCTCCGTGATCACGTAAGGCATCTGATGTTCTCCCCCAGGGGTCGGGACCGGGATGTCTGCTGCTCTGCCGAAGCGTCGGAAGCGGTATGATAACGAGCGTTCGCGCGGTTGTCTAGAAATGTCGAACGATCGTTCGTTCCAGTCAATCCAGGTGGGTGTCGAACCACTCCAGCGAGGCGTCGGCCACCATGCGCAGCTCGGGGGTGGCGCCGGCGTACGGATGCCTGCCCCCGAAGCCGTGGTCGCCGCCCTCCACGATCAGCAGCTCCGCCGTGTTGCCCGCGACGTCGAAGAGCTGGCGGGCCTCGTCCACGGGGACGGAGGCGTCGGCGTCGCCATGGATGATGAGCCAGGGGATGGTGAGCCGCGCGGCGGCGGCGCGGACGTCCAGCCGCTCGCGGTTGGCCTCCCAGTCGCGCCAGTAGGCGGGACCCACGGGCATCATCTGCTTCGTCCGGGCGTTCTCGATCTCCACCGTGCCGCCCGCCCGGAACGTCTGCACCTGCTCCGGCGTCCAGCGCGCGCCGATGTCGGCGATGGACGCCCAGGTGACCAGCGCGTCCACCCGCGGGTCCTCCGCGGCCGCCAGCACCGCCTCGCCGCCGCCGCGCGAGTGGCCCAGCAGGCCGATGCGGCGGGTGGGCCGGTCCAGCAGCGCGCCGCTGGAGAGCACGTCCAGCACGCGGCGGATCTCTTCGACGTTGCGGGTGTGCGTCTGCTCGGCGAACAGGTGCATCGCGGAGAAGGTGTCGGCGCCGTCCGGACCGATGCCGTTGTGCGAGAAGTCGAAGGTGACGGCCGCGTACCCGCGCACCGCCGCCGCGCGCGCCAGGTTGGGAAAGAAGCCGAAGGTGCGAAAGCCCTTGAAGCCGTGGATCAGGACGATCGCCGCGTCCGCCCGGTGCCCCTGCAGCACGCGCACGTCGCCGCGCACCGGCGGGCCCCCGTCCGGGGACGGGAGCTCGAAGTACATGCAGGTGATGGCGGTCTGGTCCGTCTGGTCAGGCATCGGTGTCCGTCGGCTGGGGCGCTCACCCGGCTCGCTGAGGCTCGCCACCCTCTCCCACGAACTGCGTGGGAGAGGGTGTAAACTTCGAATCACCTGCAGTGCACGACGCCAATCCCATGCGGTTGCAGGCTATTCCCTATTCCCTGTTCCCTGTTCGCTGTTCCCTATTCCCTGTTCCCTATTCCCTGTTCCCCCGGCCATCGGGCAGCCGCGGCAGGGCACGGCTTTCGGGCATCCCTCGCACGGCAGCGCGGGCGCGGGGACGCCGCCGAGGCGCGCCTTCTCTTCCGCCAGGCGCAGGGCCAGGTAGCGCATCCGCCGCGTGTTCGTCGGCTCGCTGAACTCGCCCTCGCGCGCGGCGCCCAGGGTGCCCGCGGCGGCCGCGGCGGTGATCTCGCGCACCTGATCCACCTCCTCCGCGCCCAGGAAGCCCAGCCCGGGAAGCTCGCGCCGCGGAGAGCGCTCCAGCACCAGCACCTGCCGCGCGAAGGAGATGAACATCGAACACGCCTCCGGGCACGGCACCAGCGCGTCCCCGGCGTGGTCGCCCTCGGAGGGCAGGTCCAGCGGCGTGTCCGCATTCACGTTCCACGCCACGCGGCGCAGGCAGACGGCGTCGCCGCAGCAGGCGCGGACGGTGTTCCGCACCACCTCCGGCGGCAGCAGCTTCACGGCGCCGTAGATGCCGCTCTGCCGCGCCGCCACCTCGCGCCAGTGGGTCACACGCAGGGTGCCCGCCAGTTCCGCGTACCAGTGCAGCGCGCAGGCGGGGTACAGGTAGTCCAGGGCGATCCACAGCGCCCGCTCGTCCAGGCTCACCAGCGCCCACCCCTGGCGCAGGCTGGGCGCGGTCTTCAGCGGGCGGTGCTCGCCGCCGTTGGTCATCTGCGCGATGAAGCGCGCGGCGTACGGATCGCTGGTCACCGTCTCCAGCGACGGGATGGAGCGGTGCACGTCGCGCGCGTGGCGGATTTCGTACTGCCCTTCCCCCGTGCGGAGCAGGCGCACCTGCAGGAAGGTGCGCCCCGCCTCCCCCGCGGCGTCCACCCACTCCACCAGCGCCCGCCGCGCCTCCGGGATGCCGCCGGCGGCGTGGGCGCCGCGCTCCCGCAGGGCGTCAGACACCGGCGCCCTCCGCCACCCGCAGCCCCTCCGGGATCTGCGCGCCGGCCTCGCGGGCGCGCTCCAGCATGATCTGCGCGATCTCCGGAAAGGTGCCCACCGGCGCGGCGTAGAAGATCGTCCGCCCCTCCTTCTCCGTCACCGGGCTCACGGCGGGGCGGTTGATCCCCAGGTCGTCGGGGATGGTCTCCTGCGTGTGCCACCCCTCCGCGACGAAGAAGGGGACGAGCACGATCCGTCGCTCCTCCATCGCCTCCAGCACCCTGCCCACCTCCGGCTCCTGGTCCAGGAAGCCGGTGCGCACGTGGCCGAACACGCCCGCCTCGTCGGCCTCGCGGCTCACGCGGTAGATGACCTCGGCGGAGTTGCTGTTCCGCTCCGTCCCGTGGCCGATGATGATGAGCCCCGCCTGCCGCGCCTCCTCGTCGCTCAGCCCCGCGCTCTCCTCCGCGCGGCGCAGGATCATCCGCGCCATCGCGGGGTGCGTGCCGACCGGCCTGGTGTAGCGGACGGTCTTGCCCAGCTTGCGCGTGACGGAGGGCGCGGGGCCGTCCAGCCCCAGCTCGCGCGGGATCACCTCTTCGGTGAAGTAGCCCTCGGAGATGAAGAGGGGGACGACGTACACGTCGCCGGATTCGACGAGGTCGAACACCTCGCGCATCGAGGGTTCTTCCTTCCAGAAGCACTCGCGCACCTCGTCGAACGCGCCCGTCGCGCGGATGGCGGCGGCGTGCGCGTAGACGGGCGCGCTGCTCTCGGCGTTCAGGTGCGACCCGTGCCCGATGATGATCAATGCCTGCAACTGCTTCCGCTCCTCCGGCGAAGGTTGGTGCGCGCCGAAGATGGGCCGGGGAATAGCGGCAGGCAAGGGAACGGCGCCCCTTTTCGAGGGGCGCCGTTCCGTATCAGGGCCGCCAGAAGGGGGGACTCGCCGGCGGCAGCAGATCTTCGCGGACCGCTTCCGGCGCGGCGGTCACGGGTTCCTCGGGCGGCTCGCCTGGCGAAGCCGGGGCCTGATCCTCCACCGGCGCGTGCGGCGCGACCGGAATCGCGCCGAGCTCGGCGGTATCCACCGTCCACGTGTCCGCCGGCGCTTCACGGTCCTCTGCCTCCGGGGCGGCGTTCGCCACGGACGATTCGCCCCCACCCGTACCGGCATCGGGAACGGGGTGGGTGAAGAACGCCGCGTCCGCTGCGCTGTCCCCGACCTCCGGACCGTCCCAGTACGGGACGAACATCTCGCCGGGCTGCTCCTGTGCGTGGGGCTGCTCCGGTTGGGGCGCGTCCGCCCGTGTCTCCGGGGTGGATTCGCCGGCGGCGGCAGCGGTGGGTTCCGCCGCGGACCCATCCGCTGCGGGGGATCCGTTCCCAACGTGCGGCGCGTCCGCCGCTGGCCCGTACGGCTGGTCCGCGGGCGTGGAGTCGGAGAACGTGCCGCTCACCTCCGTGGACACGGACGCCGCGGGCTCCCACAAGGTCCATGGGTACTCTCCCGCGCCCCGTGGCTTCTCCGCGCTGTCCGGTTCAGGGTACGGAAGGCTCTCGGCAGGTTGGTGATCGGGAGCCTGGCTCTCCGACCCGGTGCCGTCCCGCGTGAGGAGCGCCTCCGCCCAGGCGGCGTAGTCGGGCTCGGCACCAGCCAGCGCCGGTTCTTCGTCCGGTGCGGAAGGGGAATCGGGGACCGCATCGTCGGGCGGCGGTACGGGCCTGCCGGTGGTCTGCGCTTCGGCATCCGCGGTCTGGAGCCGTCCCAGCAGCCACTCGTCCAGCAGGGGCAGCTCGTCGTCACCCAGGACCACCTGCGCCCGCCGGAGCTGGTTGAGCAGGTTGCCACGATAGGCCTGGGCCAGGTTCTCGGGCCGGTGCGGAGGCCTTCCGAACCTGTAGCCGGCGTACGCCAGCCCGCGCAGCACCGTGGTGACGCTCTGCCGGGCGATCGGCACGCCCCGCTCCACGCACTGGTCGC
>DATAAG010000376.1:0-1978 GCA_036260235.1 Longimicrobium sp. | reverse complement strand
GTGCGAGACGTCTTTCGTCCCACAGGATCGGCGCAGCCGCCGAGGACTCAGAAGGACAGTTTATCCGGATTCGGTATCGGTCGGCGCGCAGGATCTGGTGCAATGGGACAGAATCGGGCGGCGCCTCCTTTGGAATGACAGTCCGGAGCGCGTTCGCGGATCCGGTCCCGCTGGCGCCAGCTGTAGACAAATGCGGACGGCGCGGAGAGATGTCTCCGCGCCGTCGGCGTTTGCACGTGAGGCTCCGATGATCAGCGCCGGCGCGTGACGACGTTGATGGCGCCCTGAGGATTGTTCACGCCGAACCGCTGCTGCGCCTCGACGGCATCATAGTACTCCACGTGCTGGATGTCGCCGTGGTTGATGGACCGCAGCGTCTCCAGGTTGCCCAGGTGGCGGCCGTCCAGGTACACCACGATGGGCGACTCGTCCTGGATTACCTGCATGGTGCCGCGCGGCGTCTCGACCGTGGCCAGGCGCATGCCGTCGCTCCCCCGGGCGCGGAACCACCCCGGGCGCAGGCTCTGCACCAGCTCGAAGGCGCTGGGCACGGTGGTCCGCTCCACTTCGGCGCGGCTGATGAACCGGCGCCGGTCCCCCGCGCGAGGGGCCGCCGGGTGCGCCTCGATGATCGTCGCCACCTCCGCGGTCACTTCCTCCACCACCTCCTCCGCCGTCGGCACCGCCGCGGGGGCCGCGGGTTCCGCCGGGGCAGGGGCGGGAAGCGTCACGGTGACGCGCCCGGCGGCCGGCGCGGGGGCCTGGGCTTGGGCCAGCGTGCCGGGCGGCTGCACGGCACCGCCCACCTCGCGCACGGCCACCACCTGCCGCGTCGCCGGCACCAGCGCGTTCACCTCGCGCGCCGCGGACTCCACCGGCATGCGGATCACCCAGGACGAGGTGATCCACCGCCCGTCGGGGAGCCGCAGGAACTCCATCCTGCCGCCGGGGACGCCGCGCGGCCCGCGCAGCGGCGGGCGCGTGTACTCGAACTCCAGCAGGCGCAGCTCCGCGCTGGCGCGGTCCACCCACAGCACGCCCTGCACGTCGGGAACGCGGCGGCCGCGCACCGGCTCGAACGCCAGCCCGATCAGCCCCGGTGCCGGCGCGCCGTCGCCGCGGAGGCGGAAGCAGTGCTCCTCCAGAAAGCGGTCGGAGAGGAGCACGTCCGCGTCGGGCGCGGCGTAGGTGTAGCCTTCGCCCTGGCGCTCGATGAAGCCCGACGCGGAGAGGCGCTCGGGATCGACGGTGACGAACGGCTTGTGTGCCATCCCTTCCAGGCGCCGCCGGTTGTCCACGCTTACAGTGCCGGAGGCGGTCTGCGTCTCGCGCTCGAACAGCTCCACCGTAAAGCGCGCGCGCTGGTCGCCGGTGGTGGCGGTCACCGCGTCCAGCGCCTTGCGCACCTCGCCCCAGACGACGGCGGTCTCCGCCGACGTCCCCGGCCGCGGCGCGCAGCGCGACTCCGCGGCCACCACCACGGCCTCCAGGAGCACCCGTTGCCCGATCGCCACCAGCCGGTGCGACGCCTGCTCCCCGGCCGCGAGCTGCAGCGGCTCGCTGACGGTGGAGGCGTAGCCGATGCGCTCCCCGCGCAGCACGTACCGGCCGGCGGCGGGCGCCCGTAGGGTGAACCGGCCGCTCGCATCCGTCAGCGCGGCGTGCACCACGCGGCCGGATTCATCCTGCAGCGCCACGCGGGCGGACGGGATGGGCGTGCCGTCCGCATCGACGAAGCTGCCGGCGACGGACTGCGCACGGGCCGGCGCGGCGAGGGCGAGCGCGAGACCCAGGAGGGCGGAGGCGAGGCGGCGCGTGATCATGGCGGGTCCTGCGGTACGACGTGTGTGCGGAGGGGTCCCAGTTGAATGTTTATACGGGTGGGATCTTGGACAGGCTCCCGCCCCGGGAGGGCCCCTCCCCCCGGCCCCCTCCCCGCTCGTTCCTCGCGGAGAGGGGGAGAACTGCAACAACTTCG
>DATAAG010000375.1:0-4351 GCA_036260235.1 Longimicrobium sp. | reverse complement strand
GGGCAACGCGCGCAACTCTCCGATAGCCAACCGGTGAACCCGCGTGGGAGAGCCGGATGCGGGAAATCCGCACGTCCGGTTCGAGGAGGGGCGTCCAGGGTGGTCCAGTTAACCCACCCTGGCGCCTACTCTACCGTGAGATTCTTTTCTTTTGATGGTGATGACGGTGAGTCTGGACGGAGACCTGGAGATCGAGCTGTGCGGGGAGCGGCTGGTGCTGCTGCCGGAGCGCGCGGCATACCGGCCGGAGGTGCGGGCGCTGCTGGTGGCGGATCCGCACTTCGGCAAGGCGGCGGCGTTCCGCGCGCTGGGCGTTCCCGTCCCCGGCGGCACGACCACGGAGACGCTGGCGCGGCTGGCGCGGGCGGTGGAGCGCACCGGGGCGGCCTCCATCGTCTTCCTGGGCGACTTCCTGCACGCCAGGGAGGGGCGCGCCGCCCGGACGATGGAGGCGCTGCTGGCGTGGCGGCGCGCGCACCCGCACCTCTCGCTCACGCTGGTGCGCGGCAACCACGACGCGGGCGCCGGCGACCCGCCGGACGAGCTGCGGATCACCTGCGTGGACGGGCCGCTGGACGCGCCGCCGTACGCCTACGCGCACCATCCGCAGCCCGCGCCCGCGTGCTACGTGCTGGCGGGCCACGTGCATCCCTCGGTGACGCTGCGGGGCGCGGGACGGCAGCGGCAGCGGCTCCCCTGCTTTCACCTGGGGCCGCGGGTGGGTATCCTTCCCGCGTTCGGCGAGTTCACCGGGACGGCGGACGTGCCGGTGGCGCCCGGCGACCGCGTGTACGTGGTGGCGGGGGGACAGGTGGTGCCGGCGGGATGACCGGCGGCACGTGCGGTGCATCCGCGCGTGGCGCACCCATTTGCCGTGACGTGTGGAGGAGGCGGTGCAGGAGATTCCCCTGATGCGCACCGGCCTGCTGCTGATGGCGGCCACCGCCGTCGTCGGCGGGGTGACGATGCTGGTGCCGGAGCGCAGCGGTGGCCGGGACCGGGACGAGCCGGCGGTGGCGGCGGCGGACTCGCCGGCGGGGCCCGCGGCCGCCGCGCGCCCGGCGGATTCCGCCGCGGCGGGCGCGTTCGCCTGCCGGGTGGACACGGCCGGCGTGGCGCTGCCGGACGCGGTGCACGAGTCCAGCGGCCTGGCGCTCAGCGGCGGCGGCGACGCGCTGTGGACGCACAACGACTCCGGCGACCCGGTGCTGCACCTGGTGGGGATGGACGGTACGGTGCGCGGCCGGGTGCGCGTGGCCGGCGCGTCGGTGACGGACTGGGAGGACGTGGCCGGCGGCCCCTGCCCCGGCGGCGGCCGCTGCCTGTACGTGGCGGACATCGGCGACAACCAGGCGCAGCGGCCGCGCATCACCCTCTACCGCGTCCGCGAGCCCGCCGCCGCCGACGCGCAGACCCGCCCCGCGGAGGCGCTGACGGCCGAGTACCCGGACGGCCCGCACGACGCGGAGGCGATGTTCGTGCTCCCCGACGGCGCCGTCTACGTGGTCACCAAGGGAGAGACGGGGCCCATCGCCATCTACCGGCTGCCGCGCACCGCCCGCCCCGGCACCCCGGCGCGGCTGGAGCGGGTGGCGGAGCTGCGCGCGGGGCAGGCGCCGCGCCGCGAGCGCATCACCGGCGCGGCGGCGTCGCCGGACGGGCGCTGGTTCGTGCTGCGCACCCTGGACGAGCTGCGGTTCTACCGCGCCGGCGAGCTGGCCGCCGGGCGCCTGGCCCAGCCGCTCCCCTTCGACCTGCGGCCGCTGGACGAGGCGCAGGGCGAGGGGGTGGAGGTGGGCACCGGCGGCGTGGTCTACCTGAGCAGCGAGGGCGGCAGGCGCGAAGACCCCGCCACCCTCTCCCGCCTCACCTGCACCCTGCCGGGGTGAGCGCGGTCTGCTCCGGGCGCCCCGGTGCCGGGCCGCCGGTGCAGAGGAGCCTTGCGCACCGCTCCCCCGGGGCCGATCGTCTGACCCAGGCGGCGCCGGCGGATCACCGGCCGGTCCGCCGCCGCTCCTCTCGCAGCGCCCCTCCGCCCGCCCCTCCGGACATCCCGCCCATGAGCAGCAAGGGACCGCTCTGCTTCGTGTTGATGCCGTTCGGGCAGAAGCCCGACGCGGCCGGCACGATGATCGGCTTCGACGCAGTGTACGGGGAGGTGATCGCCCCCGCCATCGCCGGGGCGGGAATGGAGCCGCTCCGTGCCGGCGAAGAGGTGGCGGGCGGCATCATCCACAAGCCGATGTTCGAGCGGCGGGTGCTGGCCCTCGAGCGCCGCGGCTGCCCGGCGCCCCGGGCGGAGGAGATGGAAAAAGAAACTCGAGGAGCGCGCGGCACGTTGAATAAGCCCCGGCGGCGCACGGGAAGGACGGCAGGCAACGTTCATGGATGGAGTGACGTGGATGAGCAACCTGACTTTTGACGAGGGCCTTCTGAAGGAGCACCCTCCCGAGCCGCTGGACGGGCACGCCGTCGTGGTGTTCCGGCGCGCCGGCCAGGCCGGCGAGGAGCTCCACTCCATCCTCCTTCCCGGGATGGCGCCGGTGAAGGAAGGGCCGTGGCGGGCGCTCCGGAACCCTGCCGGGTACGTTGCGTACGCGGTCGATACCTCGGTGGAGCGGCGCCTGCGCTTCAGCGAGCGCATCTGCCTGCTGGACCTGAGCGAGTTCGACATGGTCTTCGACCTGGCGTACGCCGCGTCGGACGTGTGCGCGCTGGCCCGGGCGCGGAGCACGGACCCGCTGCGCAGGGTGCGCGACCAGGTGCGGGCGGTGATCGGGCGCGAGGTGGAGCCGCTGTCCCGCACGCCGCCGAGAGCGCTTGCGCGGCACGCGCGTGCGATGGTGGACCACTGCATGGAGGAGGTGCGCGAGCTCGCCCGCGGCTACGGCATCTCCATCCGCTCGCTCCAGCTCACCTTGCACGTTTCCGAGACCATGGAGGCCGCGTCGGCGTGGGACGCGGCGCAGCCCGTGAGCGGCCTTCGACGCTCCGGGGCCGACCGGGTGCTGAGGCTGAAGGACGCACTGGAGGAGGCGACCGGCTGGAACGGACGGAGGGCATCCCCGGAACCGGTGTGCTCCTTCGCGGAAGCGGCGGACGCGCCGCGCGGAATGGCTCGCGGCGAGATGGACGACGGCGGGTGCACCCCGGGCCGCGTGCTGCTGGGCGGCTCCGCGCCGCGGCAGGCGCGCCCGGGGGACGTGATCCTCGCGCAGTTCGCCGCCTACGTGGCCGCGTTCGAAGCCCGTGCGCGGCAGGTGCTGGAGCGAGAAGCCTCACCCGACGAGGTTCGCCCGGGTGTGGAGACGGACTGCCAGTGGGCGGTCGGCGCGCGGGTGAGCGTGCGCTGCCGGGCGCCGGGGCTGGTGGTGCCCACGCCCGTGCAGAGCTTCGTATGGAACGGCGAGTGCCGCGCCGTCTCGTTCGACCTGGAGGTGCCGGCGGATGACCGGCCGCGGCGCACGGTCATCGTGATGGAGGCGTTCGTCCATGATGACGCGGATGCACCGGACGCGGTGCAGGTGGCGCGGCTGGCGCTGACGCTGGAGATCGGCGCCGGGGCGCCCGCGCCCGCGCCGCCGCAGACGGTGAGGGCCGCGGCGGCGCGCACCGCCTTTGCCTCGTATGCGGCGCAGGACCGGCTGGAGGTGCTGGGACGCATCTCGTCCATCCGCCGCAGCGCCGGGCTGGAGGTGTTCATCGACGTGGTGTGCCTGCGGATGGGCGAGCAGTGGGAGCTCATGCTGCGCGAGCACATCCTGGCCTGCGACCGCTTTCTGCTCTTCTGGTCCGATCACGCCCGCGATTCCCCCTGGGTCGAGTGGGAGTGGCAGCAGGCCCTGGACGCGAAGGGCGACGACGCGCTGGAGCTTCACCTGCTGCACCACGTGTCCCCGGAAGGCATTCCGGAGCCTCTGCGCAGGCTCCACTTCAACGACGTCTACCTCCTGGCCCGCGACGCCGAGCTGTACCGCCGGGAGCACGCCCTGCCGCCCGCCGCGTGACGGCGATTCGGGAAGAGCATCGGAGGAGCGTCGTCCTCCTGTGGGAGGCGCCGCCCAGAACCTTCAGTGTGCAGGCACTTTGGCGCCGGCCGAAGGATCTTGTGCGCGAAACCCCGAGGGGGCTGGTCCGGCGCGCGGAAGCCAGCCCGTCGTCCGCGAGGGTAGATCCTTCGGTCGCGCGCAAGTTAGTGTGCGGCCGCTGGTTCCGCGCGCGTTCGCTCATACCAGATCCGGAAAAGCACCTGTCATTCTGAGTCCTTAACGGCTGCGCCGATCCTGTAGGACGAAAGACGTCTCGCACGAATCTCTCGTCCCCATCAACCTCCCCCAGGGGTTTTTGGGGG
>DATAAG010000374.1:0-5190 GCA_036260235.1 Longimicrobium sp. | reverse complement strand
CAGGTGCGGCTGCTGCGGCGGGAGGCCGACGACTTCACCGGGCTGGAGCACGGCGGCTTCGACGCGGTGGTCCTGAACTCCACCGTACAGTATTTCCCGGACGTGGACTACCTGCGGCGCGTGCTGGAGGGCGCGGCGAGCGTGCCGATCGGGCGGCCGGTCAGCAACACCCGCGTCTACGTGCTCGACCCGGACCGGCAGCCCGTGCCCGTCGGCGCCGCCGGGGAGCTGTACCTGGGCGGCGACGGCGTGGCGCGGGGCTACCACCGCCAGCCGGCACTGACCGCCGCGCGGTTCGTCCCCGACCCGTTCGGCGGCCCGGGCGAGCGGCTCTACCGCACCGGCGACCGGGTGAGGTGGCTCCCCGGGGGCGCGCTGGAGTTCCTGGGGCGCTACGACGACCAGGTGAAGATCCGCGGCTTTCGCGTGGAGCCCGGAGAAGCCGAGGCCCTGCTGCGCCGCCACCCGCTGGTGCACGACGCCGTAGTGGTGCCGCGCCGCGACGGTGCCGGCGAGCGCCGCCTGGTGGCCTACGTGGTCCCCGCCGGGGGGGAAGCGGCGGCGACACCCGCCGAGCGCGTCCGGCGCTGGCGAACGGTGTACGACGAGGTGGTCTACGGCGAGCTCGCGCAGGACGCGGCGGCGCGGGAGGATTCCACCTTCAACCTGAGCGGGTGGAACAGCAGCTACACCGGCCGGCCGCTGGGCGCGGAGGAGATGCGCGAGCAGGTGGAGGGAACGGTGGAGCGGGTGCTGGCCCTGGGGCCGCGGCGCGTGCTGGAGATCGGCTGCGGCACGGGGCTGCTCCTGTTCCGCATTGCTCCCCGTTGCGACGCGTATGTGGGCACCGACTTCTCCCGCGTCGCGCTGGACTACGTGCAGGAACAGCTCGCGCGGGCGCCCCTTCCCCAGGTGCGGCTGCTGCGGCGGGAGGCCGACGACTTCACCGGGCTGGAGCACGGCGGCTTCGACGCGGTGGTCCTGAACTCCACCGTACAGTATTTCCCGGACGTGGACTACCTGCGGCGCGTGCTGGAGGGCGCGGCCCGCCTGCTGGCTCCGGGCGGCCATCTCTTCGTGGGCGACGTGCGCAGCCTCCCCCTGCTGTCCACGCTGCACGCCTCGGTGGAGCTGCACCGGGCCGCCGCCGCCACGCCGCTGCGAGTCGTCCGCGGCCGCGCGGAGCGGCAACGGGCGCTGGAGCAGGAGCTGGTGGTGGACCCCGCCTTCTTCGCCTCCCTGGCGCGGGAGCTTCCCCGGGTCACGGCGGTGGAGGTGCAGCTCAAGCGGGGGTGGCACCACAACGAGCTCACGCGCTTCCGTTACGACGTGGTGCTGCAGCTCGAGGGCACGCCCGGCACGCTGCCGCCGCAGGGCCTGGAGCTGCGCTGGGGCCAGCCCGGCTCCCACCCGGCCGCGCTGGCCGCGCGCCTGGGCGAAGAGCAGCCCCCGGTCGCACGGGTGTCGGGCGTGCCCGACGCGCGCCTGCAGCACGTGGTGCGGGCGGCGACGCTGCTGGCCGGCGATGCGCCGGACGGCACGGCGGGCGAGCTCAGGGCGCGCCTGGAGCAGGAGCCCCCCGGCGGGGTGGAGCCGGAAGAGTTCTGGGGATTGGGGGCGGAGCTTCCGTACGAGGTCTACGTGGTCCCCTCCGCCACCGGCGCGTCCGCCGAGTACGACGTGGTCTGCCGGCGCCGCGGCGCGCCGTCGGAGCGGCGGGTTCTGAGCCTCGCACCGCGAGCGTGCGACCCGGCCGGAGCCAACGTCCCGGTGCACCGCGAGGCCGCGCAGAAGCTGGTCCCCACCCTGCGCGCCTGGCTGCGGGAGGGGCTGCCGGAGTACACGGTGCCCTCCCGCGTGGTGCTGCTGGACGCGCTCCCCCTTACGCCCAACGGCAAGGTAGACCGGCGGGCCCTGCCGGCACCCGACCAGTCCGGCCCCGGGACGGCGAAGGAGCCCGCGCCCCCCCGCTCCTCCGTCGAAGCGGTCCTGGCCGGCATCTGCGCCGGTGTCCTCGGCCTGCGGGAGGTAGGGATCCACGACAACTTCTTCGAGCTGGGCGGCGACTCCATCCTCGGCATTCAGCTGGCGGCCCGGGCGCGGCAGGCGGGGCTTCGCTTCAGCGTGAACCAGCTGTTCCAGCACCAGACCATGGCGGAACTGGCGGCGGTGGTCGACGCGGGTCCGCCGCAACCGGCCGGTGAGGATGCGGCCGCGGCGGGCACGGTGCCGCTCACCCCGATCCAGCGGTGGTTCTTCGCGCAGGAGCTCGCCGACCCGCACCACCACAACCAGGCCCTCCTGCTCAGCGTGGACCGCTCGGTCGACCTCGCGGCGCTCACGGAGGCGCTGCGCCACCTCCCCCGGCATCACGACGCCCTGCGGCTCCGCTTCGCACGCACCGACGGGGAGTGGCAGCAGTTCCACGCACCCGGCGGCGAGGCGCTCCCGTGCGAGTTCCGCGACCTGACGGGAGTGCCCGAGGCGGAGCGAAGCGCCGCGCTGGAAGCGGGCTGCGGGGAGCTCCAGGCGAGCCTGGACCTGACGGCCGGGCCCCTCGCCCGCGCGGCGGTCTTCGACCTTGGCGCCGGCCGTCCGCGGCGCCTGCTGATCGTGGTGCACCACCTGGTGGTGGACGGGGTCTCCTGGCGGATTCTCATGGAAGACCTCTGGACGGCCTACCTGCAGCTGAGCCGGGGAGAGCCGGTACGGCTGCCACCCCGATCCAGCACCTTCCAGCAGTGGAGCCGCATGCTGGCGTTGCATGCGGACTCGCCGCGGATCCGGGCGGAGCTGCCGCAGTGGGAAAGTCTCGCGGGACGCACCTCCCGCCTCCCCGCCGACCACGACGGGGGCCCGAACACGGTCGCCTCGCAGGAAACGGTGACGGTGGAGCTGGACCTGGAGGAAACCCGGGCGCTCCTGCAGGAGGTGCCCAGGGCGTACCGCACCCAGATCAACGACGTGCTGCTGACGGCGCTTGCCCAGAGCCTGGCCGCGTGGACGGGACAGCCGGGCGTCCGCATCGACCTGGAAGGCCACGGGCGGGAGGGCCTCTTCGAGGAGCTGGACCTTTCCCGCACGGTCGGCTGGTTCACCACCCTCTTTCCGGTGTGGCTGGAACTGCACGAAGCGTGGGGGCCGGGCGATGCCCTGAAAGGGATCAAGGAGCAGTTGCGGCGCATCCCCGGCCGTGGCATCGGCTATGGGCTTCTCCGCTATCTCGCGACGGACGCGGAAGCGGTGGCGGCGCTGCGCGCGCCGGCGGCGGAGGTCAGCTTCAACTATCTGGGGCAGTTCGCCGGCTCACCGGCGGCGCTGCAGCCGGCTCCCGAGTCCGCCGGGCCGCTCCGCAGCCTGCGCGACGCGCGGCCGTACCTGATCGAGATCAACGGCAGCATCCACGACGGGCGGCTGCGGGTGGCGTGGACCTTCAGCACCCACCGGCACCGGCGCGAGACCGTTGCACGGGTGGCCGGGGACTTCGTCGCCGCGCTCTCCGCTCTCATCGCCCACTGCCGCGAGGTGGACCGGCCCGGCTTCACGCCATCCGACTTCGCGCAGGCCCGACTGACCCAGAAGGACCTGGACCGCCTCGCGGCGCGGCTCCAGGCGGCGCAGGAGTGAGCACGGCATGGAAAACATCGAGGACGTCTACGAGCTGTCGCCGCTGCAGCAGGGACTCCTGTTCCACACGCTGCTGGACCCGGACGCGGGGGTATACCTGGAGCAGCTCAGCGTCTCGCTGAACGGGCCGGTGGATGCCGGGGCGCTCCGCCAGGCGTGGCAGGCGGTGCTGGACCGGCACGCCGTCCTGCGCACCGCCTTCTTCTGGGACGGTTTCGAAAAGCCGCTGCAGGTGGTCCATCGCCGGGTGGCGCTGCCCCTGGAGGAGATGGACTGGCGCGGGCTTCCCGCGGACCAGCACGCCGATGCACTGCGCACCTTTCTGCAGCGGGACCGGGAGCGCGGGTTCGAGCTCACCCGGCCTCCGCTGCTGCGCCTGAGCCTCATCCGCTGGTCGGATGCCGGCGTCCACCTGGTGCTGAGCTTTCATCATGCGCTGCTGGATGGATGGAGCCTGGCGCGGGTGCTCGACGAGGCCGCCGCTCTCTACGCGGCGCGGGTGCAGGGCCGCGACGCGGATCTTCCGCCCGTGCGCCGCTATGGGGACTACGTGGCCTGGCTGCAGGCACAGGACCTGGCGGCGGCGGAGTCGTTCTGGCGGCAGCGACTCGCCGGCTGCCGCGGTAGTGCCGCCCTGTCCAGCGGACACGCGACGGAGCAGAGCGGCTACGCGGAGGCGTGGTTCACCTTTCCGCCGGAGACGGTCGGCGCGCTGGAAGCCCGGGCTCGCCACCACCGGCTGACGCTTGGCACCTGTCTCCAGGGCGCCTGGGCGGTGCTGTTGAGCCGGTACAGCGGAGAGCGCGACGTGGTGTTCGGGACCACGGTATCGGGACGTCCCGCCTCGCTGCCAGGGGTGGAAGAGATGGTCGGGCTGTTCATCAGCACCCTGCCCGTGCGGGTGTGCGTCCGGCCGGATGCGCGTCTGGCCGTGTGGCTGCGAGAGCTGCAGGCGCAGCTGTTCGAGGCGAGCGAGCACCACTACGTGTCCCTGGTGCAGATCCAGGAATGGAGCGGGCTCGGCCGGCGCACTCCGCTGTTCGACACTCTGGTCGGCTTCGAGAACTACCCCGCCGCGTCCACCGCCGCGCAGGCCGCGGGCCATTCCGCGCAGGCGGAGATCCACGAACGAACCGGCTACCCGCTGACCCTGATCGTGGTGCCCGGCGCGCCGGTGCGCTACCGCTTTCTGTACGACCGGAGCCGGTTCGACGCGGAGACCATCGCGCGCATCGCCGAACACCTGCGGATGCTCCTGGTGGGGATGAGCGAGGACCTCGACCAGCGGCTCTCCGCGCTCCCGCTGCTGACCCCGGGCGAGCGCCGCCGGCTGCTGGAGGAGTGGGGCGCGGCGCCGTCCCCGTATCCCCGCGACGCCTGCGTGCACCACCTCTTCCAGGAGCAGGCCGCCCGCACCCCCGGGGCCGCCGCCGTCGTCGAGGGCGAGCGCACCCTCTCCTACGCCGAACTCGACCGCCGCGCCGGCCGCCTCGCCCGCCGCCTGCAGGCGCTCGGCGCCGGGCCCGGCGCCCGGGTGGCCGTCTGCATGGAGCGCTCGGTGGA
>DATAAG010000373.1:0-5716 GCA_036260235.1 Longimicrobium sp. | reverse complement strand
CCCTCCCCGCTCGTTCCTCGCGGAGAGGGGGAGGTTGGATGACGAGACGGACGGCTCCCGGGATGCTCTCCTCGACTCCCACGGCTCTTCACGAAAACCTAATCGGAGAGGGCTCACACTCGTATCGGGCCGCCTGTCTGGATGCGGGACCGGGGCGCAGGGCGCGCACCGGGTCCGACCGACAACGCATCCAACAGGGGATTCACCCATGATCACCATCGACCATATCCGCAGGACCGCGCTGGGGCTGGGCGCGCTGGCCGCGCTCATCGCCGGGCCCGCGTGCGCGCAGCAGCCGGCCCGGCTGGACCGCGGGGCGCAACAGCAGGTGGTGGACAGCGTAGCGGCCGTGCTGCGGGCGCGCTACGTGGACGAGGACGCCGCCGCCCGGGTGGGCGCGCGGCTGCGCGAGCGGCTGGCGGCCGGCGCCTACGCGGCGGATACCCTTCCCGCCGCCTTCGCCGGCGCGCTGACCCGCGACATGTACGCGGTGAGCCAGGACCTGCACATGCGCCTGAACTACGAGCCCACGCGCGAGTTCACCCTCACGGCGTCCGGGGCGCAGGGGCGGGCGCCGGGAGGCGGCAGCGGCGGCGCGGTGCGGACGGCGCGCATCGACCCGCGCGACTCGGCCACGATCGCGCGGGCCAACTTCGGCTACGAGCGGGTGGAGCGGCTTTCCGGGAACGTGGGGTACCTGAAGCTGAACGAGTTCCAGCCCCTGGACTACGCCCGCGAGACCGCCGCGGCCGCCATGCGGCTCCTGGCCGGCACCGACGCCGTCATCATCGACCTGCGCGACAACTACGGCGGGTCGCCGGACCACGTGCGGCTGCTGCTGAGCTACTTCTTCGGCGCCGACAGCGTGCGGCTGTGGGCCACGGGGAATCCGCGGCTGGGGATCCGCAACGAGTACTGGAGCGTGGCGGAGCTGCCCGGACCGAGGATGGCGGGGGCGGACCTGTACGTGCTGACCAGCGGGCGCACGGCCTCGTCGGCGGAGACGTTCAGCTACGTGGCGCGGCAGACGGGGCGAGGGACGGTACTCGGCGAGCGCACGGCGGGAGCGGGGATCGGCGGGGCGCGGCTGTCGGTGGGGCACGGGCTGGCGCTCTTCGTCCCGCAGTTCCAGGTGCTCACCGGACCGGGCTTCGAGCGCGGGGGCGTGGCGCCGGACGTGGCGCTGCCGGAGGACGACGCGCCGGCCGCCGCGCACGAGATGGCGCTGCGTCGGCTGGCGGAGCGCGGCGGATCCCCGACGGTGCAGCGCGAGCGGGAGTGGGCGCTGCAGGCGCTGGCCACGCGGTCCCAGCCCGCACCCTCCGCCGCGCAGCTGGAACGCTACACGGGCGCGTTCGGCACGCGGCGGGTGCGGGTGCAGGACGGGGGACTGGTGATGCTGAGCGCCAACGGCTACGAGACGCGCCTGGCGCCCGCAGGCGAGCACGTCTTCCGCGCCGACGACCTCACCCGCGTGCGCTTCGAGACCGACGCCGCCGGCCGCGCCACCGCGCTCGTCGTGGAGCAGGCCGACGGCCGCAGCGCCCGCGCGGAGCGGGTGGCGGAGGGCGGAACTGCAGTGCGTTAGTGCGTGAGTGCGTTAGTGCGTGAGTGCGTGAGTGCGTGAGTGCGAAAGGCCCGGCGGCATGCCGGGCCTTTCGCAGGATCTCTGCGGCAACGAGTCCGCGAAGGCGGACTTTGCGATGTTCCAGCGGCGAATTCATTCGCTTCTGGAGGCGGGTTGCACGATTGCCTGATGAGATCGGCAATCGGCATCATTCACTCACCGGGAGGCGCGCGAGTTACCTTCCCGATCAGACGATGGTGACGGGGACGCGCTGGACGGCGTTGTTGCCGTAGCCCAGCTCGTTCCACACGCACTCCAGCGGCTGCGTGTTGCCGGCGGCGTCGGTGGCGCGGGCGATGAGCTCGGCGGCGCCGGCGCGGAGCGGAATCCACAGCAGCCGCCACGGCGCGGCGGCGTACGGCGACGGCGCGGCGGCCAGCTGCGCGGCGGCCCAGGTCCGCCCCCCGTCCGCGCTCACCTCCACCCGCTCCACCGGCGCCTCGCCGGACCAGGCGCAGCCGCGGATCTCCACCGGCACGCCCGCCGAAAGCTCGTCGCCCGCGGAGGGGAACGAGACCAGCGAGCGCACGCGCATCCGCGTGATGGGCGTGCCGTCCGCGGTGCCCGCCTCGCCCAGGTAGACGTACTTCTCGTACTGGAAGTGGCCGCGGAACGGCTCCGCGATCACCCGCACCTCCGCCAGCCACTTGACCGAGGCCACGCCGTACCAGCGCGGCACCACCAGGCGGAGCGGATGGCCGTGCTCGGCCGGGAGCGGCTGGCCGTTCATCTCCCACGCCAGCAGCACGTCGGGGTCCTGCGCCAGCGCCATGGGGATGCTGCGCGCGAACGGCTCCGTGCGGCCGGCGCCCACGCTCCCGGAGTCCGCGCCCGTGAACAGCACCTCCACGGCGCCGGCGCGGGGCCGCGCGCGCTCCAGCAGCGTGCGCAGCGCCACCCCGGTGAAGACGGCGGTGCTCACGGCGCCGTGCTCCCACTGATGCCCCGGCGTCGCCGGGGTCACCAGGCTGCGGGCGTTGCCGGCGCACTCCATCGTCACCGCCACCGAGCGACGCGGCAAGGTGCGCAGCGCGTCCCCGTCCAGCGTGAACGGCGCCTCCACCTCCCCGCACACCGGCAGCTTCCACGACGCGGGATCGATCTCCGGGACGTAGAAGTTGGTGCGGCGGTAGAACTGCCCGGCCGGCGTGATGCCGTGCTCCAGCGCAGCCAGCGGGGTCTCGACGTTGAGCTCTGCGGAGGAGGCGACTGCGGTCATCGGACGAACACGGAGGGAGGAAGCGCGGGGAGGAGCCCGCCGGAGACGCCCGGCGGACCGATGGAAAATGACGGACGCGCGCGCGGCGCGCCAGTGCTCCCCGATGGAAAACGAGCTGGTCACGGACGTTTCAAGCCTGCCCCCCCACCACGACGGTGGCGAAGCCGGCTCTCCCGGCTTCGCCGGGGAGGCCCTCTCCCCCGCCGCCTGCGCCGCTCGTTCCTCGCGGCTCGGCGGCGCCCTCCCCCGCAAACTGCGCGGGGAGGGAGGTGGCAGGGACGGCTGCGCGCGGTCGTCGATCGCGTAGCGCAGGTGGCGGAGACGGACGTACCCGTGCTGCTGCCGCGAGAGACAGGGACGGGAAGGAGGTGGTCGCGCGGGCGATCCACCGCCGCTCGTCATGGGCCGGCGGGCCCGCGCGCCGATTCGCCCGGCCTCATCGACTCGGAGCTCTCTGGCGACGAGCGGGGCAGCTTCACGGGTGCGGTGGCGGACCGGGCGGGGTGGGTCGAACCTGGAGGGAGGAGGCGCGGGGAGGAGCCCGCCGGAGGCGCGCACGGCGTGGAGCTCCCGGCGCCGCACGCAGGCCACAACGAAAGGAGCCCGCCCGGCGCACGGATGCCGGGCAGGCTGTCCCCTGTAACCTGTTCCCTGTCCCCTCGCCGTCCCTACTCCGTGTACCAGCTGCGCAGCTCGGCGATCCAGGCGGGCACGGGGGTCTGGCTCTGGAGGCAGCGGCGCTCCAGGACGTCCACCAGCTCCAGCATGGTCTCGCGCCCGTACGCGGGGGCGAAGTGGCCCACCAGCAGCCGCAGCGCGTTGTTCGCCGCTTCGGGCGACACCGCCTGCACCTGCCGCTGCGCCTCGCGCAGGTACCACGCGCGCAGCTTGCGCTCCGTCTTTACGTACGGCGCGGCGCCATCCAGAAAGCCGCGCAGTCCGGTGGGGCTCATGCCGATGTCGCGCGCGGCCTGGCGCAGCGACGTGGCGTCCATGAAGGTGCGAGCGGCCTCACGAAGCGTCTCGACGGAGGCGTCGTCTTTACGCGGCGGCATCCCTATCCGTCCGTCCCGCCCGCCAGGGGGCATCCAGGGGTGTGTGGTTTCGGCCTGCGTCCGCCGATAGAGTAGAGCCCAACCCGCTCATTCACAAGAGGAGCGGGCTGGGCGCGCCACCCGTGGTGCCAAGTGGTCACCCCTCGCCCGGCTTCTGCCCCGCGTCCTCCGGCTCGAACCGGAGGGCCGCGGAGTTCATGCAGTAGCGCAGTCCCGTGGGCGCCGGGCCGTCGTTGAACACGTGCCCCAGGTGGGCGTCGCAACGGCTGCACAGCACCTCCGTGCGCCGCACGAACCAGGATCGATCATCCTTTTCGGCCACGGCCGAGCCGTCCACCGGGGACGTAAAGCTGGGCCAGCCGCTGCCGGAGTCGTACTTGGTGTCGCTGCGGAACAGCTCCGCCCCGCAGCAGACGCAGCGGTAGGTCCCGGCCTGGTGGTTGTCCCAGTACTCCCCCGTGAAGGCGCGCTCCGTTCCCCCGCGGCGCGTCACCTCGTACTGCTCGGGGGTGAGCTGCGCGCGCCACTCCTCGTCGTTCTTGCGGATCTTCTCCACCAGCGTCTCCTTCTTCCTGCGGTTCATCGGGCGGCGGCCTGCCGCCGGCCACATCAATGCAATCCATACCCCGCGGGTTCCCCGGCTACTTCTTCTTCCGCTTGCGGCGGGCCACCTCGATAGCCTTCTCCACCCACGGGCGCAGCTGGTCGGCGTCTTCCAGCAGCTCCGCGGGAAGCTCGTAGTACTGCATCACGTCGCGGTCGTCGCCAAAGGGGCGGAACGGGCCCATGCCGGCGGCCTCGAAGTCGCCGCGGTTGGTGTCGTCCACCTTCAGGTACAGGGTGTCGCCGGCGATGAGGGCGAAGAACAGGCCGCCGGAGTAGATGCCCACGCCGCCGAACATGGCGCGCGAGGTGACCGGCGCCACGCGGCCCAGCTGCTCCAGGATGAACTCGCGGTACTCGGGGGTGACGGCCATGGATCGCTCCCGATGGGTCAGCGGCGGGCGCCGGAGTGGCTCCAGAAGTACGCGTGGTGCGTGCGCGGGTCGACGGCAAGGTAGCCGCGGTCCGGCTGCGCGGGCGCTTCGTACACCTGCAGGTACTCGCCCTGGCCGCCGGAGAGCGTGCGCGAGGTGATGGGCCACCACTCGCTCCACCCGGGCGTGGGGACGCTCACCTTCTCCACCTCTTCGCGGGGCATCAGCCGCATCCCGCGGGTGATGGCGGGGAGGTCGGCGTCCGCGTACGTGAAGCGGACGAAGCGCTGGCCGGTGTCGCGGTTGTGGCGCGCGTGGATCTCCGTGGCCGTCGCGGGGACGAAGCGGGGAACGTCGCCGCGCTCCACCGCGTTGGCGCCGACGGCCTCCGCCTGGGTGGCGTAGTAGGTCTCCGGCTGCTGGAAGCGCCGGTAGGTGGCGGGGATGAGCGCCGCGCCGGTCACCAGCACGACGAGCACCGCCATCGTCTTGAGGTTCTTGCGGCGCACCGCCGGATCGTACGGGTCCGGCCCCAGGCCATCGGAATAGGTTCTAGCGATCACAACGACTCACTTCCAGGTAAATTGGTCAACTCTCGGCGCGCGGGGCCCGCCCCCTCCAGGCTCGCATTACTCGCCCACCTCCCCCCAAAAACCCCTGGGGGAGGTTGGGTGGGCGCCGGGTTCTCTGCGAGGCAGCGAACATCCAGCCGCCTGCGGAGGCCCCTCCCCCCAGCCCCCTCCCCGCTCGTTCCTCGCGGAGAGGGGGAGAAGTCGATCGCGCTCTGGACGCTTCTGCCGTTCTCCCTCCCCCACGCAGTTTGTGGGGGAGGGCCGGG
>DATAAG010000372.1:0-2826 GCA_036260235.1 Longimicrobium sp. | reverse complement strand
GCCGGCCTCGATCCACGAGGCCGGCCGTTTCGTTCGTGCTGTGTCTTGCCGATAAGCCTCACACGGGGTCAACGGAGTTAACGGAGTTGAGTTTGTCCCAGCCCATTCACAGACCTTGTGGGGCGGAGGAATCCGCCCCATGGAGAGAGAAGGAACTCCGCTGACTCCGTTGACTCCGTGTGAGGCGTTCTTTTTTCAGCCGCCGATCCAGTACGAGGCCTTGATGAGGAAGACGTTGTGCGACGGGCCGTCGAAGATGCCGCGCGTGTCGCGGTCCCAGTCGAAGTCGCCCAGGGGCTCGAACCCGCTGCGCTCCTGCTGCCAGACGAAGAAGAGCGTGCTGCCGGGGCGGTACTCCCAGCGCAGCACCGCGTTGCCCCGCAGCGACCGCACGTTGAAGTCCGGGTCCCCGAAGCGCACCACGAAGTCGGGATCGTTCGCCGCCGGCAGCGTGGCCGGGCAGTCGCGCACGGCCACCGGGTCCGCTACGTACACCCCGTCGATGCGGCAGAGGGTGCCGCGGTCCGCGCCGTAGCTGGCGAAGGCGAACTCGCCCGGCGTGGTGAGCTCCTTGAAGTCGCGGTAGCTGCCGGCGGAGACGAACGGCTGCGCGTACAGCTGCAGCGACAGCCGCGGAGTGAACGTCCAGTCCAGCCGCGTCTCCAGCGAGACCGTCGTCTGGTCCAGCGCGCCGAACACGTAGCGCGCCCCGTAGGTGTCCGTGGCCCGCGCGTCCACCGTGGTGCGGACGTACTGCGCGGGATAGTCGTTGTGCGAGAAGCGCGGCCCCAGCTGCACCCGCACCGCGCTGCTCGGCCGCAGGGTGGAGAACGCCCCCAGGGCGCGCTCGACGAGCCCCGACTCATCCTGCCGGTACGCTCCGGACAGCTCCAGCCACACCCGCTTGCGCGTGTCCGTCACCACGTACGCGTTCGCGTTCCACTGCGCGGGCTGCGCGCTCAGCGGCCCGCCGCGCGTCAGCCGGTCGTTCAGGTACTCGGGGCGCGCGCCCACCTGGAACCCCGCGCTCCAGAAGTTGGTGAAGTCGGCGTTCACGCTCCCCGCCGCGCCGGCCAGGATGCGGTCGCCGCCAAAGTTCCACGCCCCGAACTGCCAGGTGCTGTAGCTGTAGGCGCGCAGGATCCCCACCTGCCGGTTCACGCTGCGGCCCAGGAAGGTGGCCACGCTGCGCGCGTCGGTGCGGGTGTGGAAGCCCACGTCGTTGATCTCGAACCCCGGGCTCACCTCCTTGAGCTGGATGGAGGCATCCCACGACCCCCCGTGCGCCACGGAAAGCTCCGCGATGTGGCCGGTGAGCGAGGTGCGGTCCGCATCGACCTCCACGTAGTCCGCGTCAGGCCGCTGGTAGTACCGCACCGAGTTGCGCTGCGTGGACAGCAGCACGTCCGTGCTGCCGCTCACCCGGCTGCCGGCCAGGTAGCCGCTCACGCTCCACGCCCGGTTCCCCCAGGTGTGCAGAAAGTCCACACCACCCAGGTACGCGTCGCGGTGCAGCAGGCTGCGCAGCGTCTCGTCGTCCAGGCTGCGGTGGGTGGCGGTGCCCAGCACCCCCACCTGCGACGCGCCCCCGTTCAGGTCCTTGCGCGCGCGGCCCACGAAGTAGTTGCTGAGCGGCTCCACCTGCGCCCGGTGCTGCTCCCCGTCCGTCCCCACGAAGCGGGCGCTTTCGCGCCCGGTGAGCGCGTCCATCACCCCCAGCGTCCACCCCCCCGGCGTGCGCCCGCTCACCTTGGCCGCGCCCAGGATGCGCGTCTGCTGCGGCGCGTCCACGAACGGGTACGCCGGCCCGGCCAGCACCCGCTGCGGCGAGCGGCCCACCCGGCGCGAGTAGAAGTACTCCTGCGTGCCGTAGCGGTTGAAGGCGCGCGTGGCGCCGAAGCGAAAGACGTCCGCCCCCTCGGTGAAGAAGGGCCGCCGCTCGCCGAAGAAGGTCTCGAACGCCGTCAGGTTCACCTCCGCCGGGTCCGCCTCCACCTGCCCGAAGTCGGGGTTGATGGTGGCGGAGAGGGTGAGCCCGGCGGGGAGCCCCAGGCGCAGGTCCGCGCCCGCGTCCACCCCCGGCTCGTTCTCCCGGAAGAAGGGATCCTCGGGGTCGCCCGGGGCACGGGTGAGGCGGGCGCTGGCGTAGGGCATGACCTCTAGCGCCCGCGGCGCCCGCACCCCGGTGAGCCCCGTCAGCGTGCCGAAGCGCGAGACGAACCCCGCGTCGTTGCGCGTCCACGGCGACCACGAGGCGCGCTCGCCCCGCCGCGCGATGTCGCGGGTGATCTGCATCCCCCACGTCCGCGCCTCGCCCGCCTCGCCGCCAAAGCGCAGCTGGCTCATGGGAATGCGGAGCTCCGCCGTCCACCCGGCGCTGTCCACCGACGTGGCCACGTCCCACACCGCGTTCCACGACCCGTCCTCGGAGCTGCCGTCGTCCGACAGGTAGATGTCGCGCTGCACCCCGCGCGGGTTCACGCTGAAGAGGAAGGCGCTGCGCCGGTCCAGGCGGCTGTCGATGGAGACGTTCAGCCAGTCGCTGTAGATGCCGCCGGCGTCGCGGCGGGCCAGCGGCGCCGCGATGGAGTCCGGCGCCGGGTCGAACAGCCGCACCCCCACGTACAGGTTCTCGTCGTCGTACAGCACCCGCGCTTCGGTGCGCAGGGTGGGCGCCGCGCCGGGGTCGGGAAAGCTCTGCGTGAACTCCGCGGAAGGCTGCGCCGCCTGCCAGGCGGCGTCGTCCATGCGCCCGTCCAGGCGCACCTCGCCCTGCAGCCGCACCGCCTGCATGGTGGCCTGCGGGCGCGCCGCGGACGGGGAGGC
>DATAAG010000371.1:0-4181 GCA_036260235.1 Longimicrobium sp. | reverse complement strand
CGCCGCGCGTTCGCGCCCGCGCCGCCGCAGGCCGAGGCCGACGCGGCCGATCCCGTCGCCGCGGCGCCCCGGCCGAGGCCCCGGCCGCGGAAGCAGCGGCCGGCGCCCGCGGCGGTGGAGACGGCCCGCCCGGCGGAGACGGTGGTGGCCATCGCCGCGTCCACCGGCGGGCCGCGGGCGCTGACGGACCTGGTGCCGCGGCTCCGGACGCCGCTGGGCGCCGCCGTCCTGGTGGTGCAGCACATGCCGGCGCGCTTCACCCGCTCCTTCGCCGAGCGGCTGGACGGGATGGGGAACCTGCACGTGGTGGAGGCGCGCGACGGCGAGCCGGTGCGCCCCGAGCACGTCTACCTGGCCCCCGGCGACTGGCACATGCGCGTGGTGCGCGAGGGCGACCGGGTCCGCATCGCGCTGGACCAGGAGCCCACGCTCTGGGGCGTGCGCCCCGCGGCGGATCCCCTCTTCCGCAGCGTGGCGGCGGTGTACGGCCCCCGCGCGGTCGGCGTGGTGCTCACGGGGATGGGAAGGGACGGCGCGGAGGGGCTGCGCGAGATCGTGGACGCCGGCGGCTTCGGCATCGCGCAGGACCGCGCGTCGTCGGTCATCTACGGCATGCCGGCCGCGGCGGCGAAGATCGCGGACGAGGTGCTGCCGCTGGACGTCATCCACCTGGGGATCCAGCGCGAGGTGGACCGCCGCGCCGCGGTCCCCGCGATCGCCGAATCCGCATCGACCGAGGTGCCGTGAACGGATCCGCCCCGTCCCCCGCGCTGGACTTCGGCGCCCTGCTCGCCCGCGAGGAGGGGGCGCAGGCCGTCGCCTTTCGCCTGGGCGGCGAGCTGCACGGCTGCGACATCCGCCTGGTCGAGGAGGTGGTGACCCGGCGCGTCATCCACCCCCTGCCGGACGTTCCCCCGCACGTCCTGGGCGTGCTGATGCTGCGGGGGGAGATGGTGCCGGTGATGGACGTCTCCCCCGCGCTGGGGCTGTCGCTCTCCCGCGAACGCTCTCCCGCGATCCTGGTGGTGGGGATGGGGCGCGGACGGGTGGGCGTAGCGGTGGAGGCGGTGCACGAGGTGCTGGACGTGCCGGCCGAGGCCGTGCGCCCCGCGCCGCACACCGGCGGCGACCGCGACGCGTACGTGGTGGGCGTCGCGCGGATGGGCGCGGGACTGGTGACCTTGATCGACCTCGCGGAGATCCTCCGCGAGCGCACCACCCTGGACAACGCGGAGCAACCGTGAGAAACGTTCGGCAGGCGGCCGTGCCGCAGGTGCAGCTCGTCACCTTCAAGGTAGGGGGCGAGGAGTTCGGGCTGGACGTGTTCTCCGTGCACGAGATCCTGCGCTACCAGGGGGTCACCTCCGTCCCCCGCGCCCCGGCGTTCGTGGAGGGGGTGCTGGACGTGCGCGGCGCCGTGGTGCCGGTGATCGACCTGCGCCGCCGCTTCGAGGTGCGCGACTTCGCGTACGACGACGACACCCGCATCATCCTGGTGGACTTCGGCGGCGAGCGGCTGGGGCTGGTGGTGGACAGCGTGCTGGAGGTGCTGCGCGCGCCGGAGACCGCCATCTCCGCGCCCCCGGCGTACATCCGCGGGCTGGCGGCGGAGTTCGTGCGCGGCATCGTGCGGCTGGAGGGGCGGCTGGTGATCCTGCTGGACCTGGACCGCATCCTCAGCAGCGACGAGCGCATCGCCCTGGAGGGCGCGGAGCTGGCGCCCGCCGCCGCCCAGGCCGAGGCCGCGAAGGGCGCATGACGCTGCAGGAGCTGCTGGACGGGCTGGAAGCGCGGTTCGCGCGCATCGACGCGGAGCTGGAGACGGCGTCCGCGGGCGACCGCGAGCGGCTGCGCCAGGAGATCGTGGGGCTGTTCCGCGAGACGGAGGGCGCCATCGAGTCGCTCTCCGCCTTCAAGGAGCGCATCCGCACCCTGGTGGACCGCTACAAGGCGCTCCCCGCGCCCGCGGCCCCGCCCCCCCCGCAGCAGACCGTCGTCTCCGACCACATCGGGAGCAGCACGCACGTCGAGCGGGGGTGGAGCGCCATCGCCGCCGGTGATCCGAAGCGGGCGGTGAAGGAGCTGGAGCGCGCGCTGGAGCTGGCGCCCAACGACCCGCACGCCGAGAGCCTGCTGGGGTGGGCGCAGATGCTGCGCGAGCAGTACGACGACGCGCTGATGACGTACTACAAGGTGCTGATGAAGGACCCCAACAACCCGCTGGCCCGGGTGAACCTGGGGTACATCTGCCTCAAGAAGGGGATCTTCGGCGAGGCCATCGAGCACCTGTCGCGCGCCATCCGGCAGGAGACGGACCGCAAGGCGCGCCTGTACGCGCACTTCTACATGGGCCTGCTCTACCTGGAGCGCGAGATGTACGACGACGCGCGCTCCTTCTTCCGCAAGACGCTGGACCTGGGCCCCAACATGCTGGAGGCGTGGTGGGAGACGGGGCGCGCCTGGTACCTGGAGGGGCGCAAGGACAAGGCGATGGAGGCGTGGCGAAACGGCCACGAAGCCAACCGCTTCAACCTGTGGGGCGAGCGTTGCGGCAAGGCGCTGGCGCAGCTGGAGGCGGGGGAGCCGGTCTCCGTCGGCGCCTGACCCGGGCCGCGCGCACCCTCCTCCCCCTTCTCGCCCTCCTCCGGTCCGCCGCCCCCGCGGCCGCGCAGCCCGGCGCCGACACGCTGGCGTCCGGCTCCGTCCGGGTGATCCACGCCCCGCGCCACCTGCCGCTGGCCCGCGAGGTCCTTTCCGCCGCGATCCGTCCCATGCCGCTCCCCGGCTTCGGGCGCGGCGCCGTCCCCGAGTCCACCACCGTGGTCCTGGCCCCCACCCCCCGCGACTTCTCCGCGGCGGCGGGCGGCGGCGTGCCGGAGTGGGCCGGCGGCCTGGCCATCCCCGACGAGCGGATCATCATCCTCCCCGCCTACCCGATTCCGAACGTCCGGCCGATCGACGCCGCGGCCACGCTGCGGCACGAGGTGGCGCACCTGGCGCTGGCCGAGCGGCTGCCGGAGCCGATCCCGCGCTGGTTCACGGAGGGGTACGCGGAGGTGGCGTCGGGAAGCTGGGACGTGGAGAGCGCGTGGACGCTGCGGGTGGCCTTCGTGCTGGGCCGCGCGCCGCCGCTGGACTCGCTGGAGCTGGCGTGGCCGCGCTCCGCCGGCCGGGCGCGGCTGGCGTACCTCCTCTCCGCCACCATGGTGGACCACCTGCGCCGCCGCACCGGGGAGGACGGCTTCGCGTTGCTGATGCAGAACTGGCGGCGCGAGGGGTCGCTGGACCGCTCCGTCCGCGTCACCTGGGGGATGACCATGGGGCAGCTGGAGGACGAGTGGCGAAAGTCCGTCCGCTCCCGCTACGGCTGGCTCTCCCTGGCGGCCAACGTGGGGCTGCTCTGGTTCGTGGCGATGCTGCTCGGCTTCCTGGCCCTCATCCCCCGCCGCCGCCGCAACCGGGAGCGGATGGAGGCGATGGAGCGCGAGCACCTGATGCTCGCCCCGCCCCGCGCCGACGGCGTGGACGTGGAGTATCCCCTGGCCGGCGCGCCGGACCCGGAGCCGCGGGAGTAGCGCGATGGAGTGATGGAGTGATGGAGTGATGGGCATCTGCGCGCTGCGACCCCTGTCATTCCGAAGGAGGCGCCGCGCCAGACCTGCCCACGGCAAATCGCCCGGGCGCCGACTGAGGAGTCTACCGTCCGAACCGCGAGGTCTGCCGGAGCACGAGGAACCCGCCCCCACCGTGCCGCGAAGGCGGACAGCGTGTAGGCGTTGCAGCAATTTCATTCGCTGGTCGAGGATCTCGGATTTGTACCTCTGGTGTCACATTCCGGATGGATTGTGCATTGAGACACTGTCGCGCCCGCCGACGGCCGGTGCGACGTGGCTGTATAAACCTCAACCCGGAGGTACCGCCATGATCCGTGCTGCACGCTGGTCCGCCGCCGCGGCCTTCGCCGCGGTCCTGGGAGCGGGCACCGCGCAGGCGTTCGCCACCCCGAGCGCTCCCGAGGCCGCCGCGCTCACCTGCAGCAACTCGTACTGCTCGTGGTGGTGCGTCAAGCAGGGGTACGACGGCGGCGCGTGCGACGCGAACGGCGAGTGTCTCTGCCTCTACGCGTGGCCGTGAGCACGGTCGCGGTGCGGTGAGTGGTCGAAGGGCGTCCGCGGGGACGC
>DATAAG010000370.1:0-4180 GCA_036260235.1 Longimicrobium sp. | reverse complement strand
CCAGGCAGCGCTGATCGTGAATTCGCAGGTGGGAGCCACCCTTCCGGGCGCGGGCGGCATCCGCGAGGCGCGGTGGGCGGGGAGCGGAAGGGGAAAGCGGGGCGGCGAGCGGGTCTACTTCGCGGCGCTCGGCCGCGAGACCATCCTGATGCTGTACATCCACGCGAAGAATGAGCAGCAAGACCTGAGCGAGGCACAGAAGAAGGCGCTGCGCGGCGTGGTCCGGGCGGAGTTCGGATGAGCCGCGCAGATCAACCCGGACGTACCCGATCCACGGAGCACCCCATGGCCATGCGCGACGACCTGTTCAACGAGCTTCTGGAAAGCGTTCGCCAGGGCGGCGCCATCATCCGCGGCGACCTGCCGCCGGCCCGCACCTTTCACTTCGACCACGAGGACGTGAAGAAGCTGCGCGAGCGGATGAAGCTCTCGCAACCGCGCTTTGCGGCCATGCTGGGCATAAGCCTGGGAACGCTGCGCAACTGGGAGCAGGGGCGGCGCAAGCCGGAGGGGCCGGCGCGCGCGCTGCTGCGCGTGGCGGCGGTGCACCCGGAGGCCGTGCTGGACGCGCTCTCCCGCCCCGCGGAGCCGCGGCCCGGCGCGGCGCCTTCGCCATCCCCGGACAGCGATCCTTCCGCGCCAGCTCGGTAACGACCCCGTCCGGCGGCTGGCGGAAGGGGTGAGGCTCCGTCCTGTGGGTGGCCGTTTCATCTCCGTTCCCGGGAAAGCATACCTCACGCAGAGTCAGCAGAGTCAGCAGAGTGTAACCCCGTGCAAGGGAGAACACTCTGCTGACTCTGTGTGAGGTTCCTTCTTTTCTGGGAATCTGGTGTCAGCGGCCGCGCATGGACTTGGGCGGGCCCAGGATCTCGGCCAGGAGCACGGCGCGGCGCAGGGTGGCGGGGTCGCGCAGCTCGTCCATCAGGCCGTGCGCCGGCGTGCGGTCCGCGGGGTGCACGTCCACGTAGCGCTGGTGAAAGCGGGTGTGCTCCGCCTCCCAGTCCACCTCCTGCTCCAGCGAGACGATGGGAGGCGCCTGCACCTCCCCCGGGATCACCACCTCGGTGGACTCCAGCGACACCACCTCGGCCGGGGCGGCGCCGGTGGCGTCGAGCTCCGTGTCGCCGGCCACCTCGTCCCACCAGTGCTCCGAGGAGCTTTCCTCGCGCGAGGCGCCGGCGGGGAGCACCGCCGCCGGAGTGTCCACCACCTCCATCCGGTGCTCCGGCGGCACCTGCGACGGGTCGAAGAACGCGGGCGGCGGGAGCTTGTTCTGCTGCTGCTGCGACTGCCGCGCCGCCGCCCGCACGATGGAGAAGAAGACCCAGCCGAAGATCAGCAGGACGAGGAACTCCATGGCTCAGCTCCCGCCCGCGGACCCGCTGTTCCCCGGCGCCGCCGATCCCGCGGGCGCGGCCAGCGCGCGGCGCATGGAGGTGTCGCTCTGCATGTTCTGGATGCGCGCGTAGTCCATGACCCCCAGGTTGCCCCTGCGGAACGCCTCGGCCATGGCCAGGGGCACCTGGGCCTCGGCCTCCACCACCTTGGCGCGCATCTCCTCCACACGGGCGCGGTTCTCCTGCTCCTGCGCCACGGCCATGGCGCGCCGCTCCTCCGCGCGGGCCTGGGCGATGCGCTTGTCGGCCTCCGCCTGGTCCGTCTGCAGCTCCGCGCCGATGTTCTTGCCCACGTCCACGTCGGCGATGTCGATGGACAGGATCTCGAACGCCGTTCCCGCGTCCAGCCCCTTGCTGAGCACCGTCTTGGAGATGTTGTCCGGGTTCTCCAGCACGGCCTTGTGGCTCGCCGCGGAGCCGATGGTGCTGACGATGCCCTCGCCCACGCGCGCCAGGATGGTCTCCTCGCCCGCGCCGCCCACCAGGCGGTTGATGTTGGCCCGCACCGTCACGCGGGCGATGGCGATGAGCTGGATGCCGTCCTTGGCCATGGCGGCCACGCGCGGGGTGCTGATGACCTTGGGGTTCACCGAGGTCTGCACGGCCTCCAGCACGTTGCGGCCGGCCAGGTCGATGGCCGTGGCCTGCTGGAAGTTGAGGACGATCCCCGCCTTCTGCGCCGCGATGAGGGCCTGCACCACGCGCTCCACGTTGCCGCCGGCCAGGTAGTGTGCCTCCAGCTGCGTCACGTTCAGCGGCAGGTCCGCCTTGTGGGCGGTGATGAGCGGGTGGACGATGCGCCCGGGGTTCACGCGCCGCAGCCGCATGGCGAACAGCCGGGTGAGCCCCACGTACACGCCCGACGACACCGACTGGATCCACAGTCCCAGCGGGATGAACCGCAGGAAGATGGTCAGGCCGATGAAGGCCAGGAAGAGCAGGAAGAAGGTGTACGCGACGGGATCCATGGTCGTGTTCTCGTGCCGGGGGTTCGGTGGCCCGCCACCGGGCGGGAGCGGCGCACCGGGCGGCTGCCGGCGTGCGCGGATGGGTGCTACGTGAAAGCCGCGACAGAAGTTGCGAGTAGCTGCCACTGGTCCGGGCCGAGCCCGGGACAGCGACTGAAGTCGCCGCAACGACCACGCACTGTCCGCCTGCGCGGACAACCCGGCCGCGCGCTCCCGCCGTCCCGGCCAGCGTCCCGGCGCCCGTCAGGAGGGCAGCGTCTCGTCGGCGGCGGGCGCGGGCGGGGGGAGCGGGACGGGGCGGACGACGTGGCGGTAGCCCTCGGAGCGCAGGATGCGCACGGGGCTGCCGGCCGTGATCCATCCCGCCTCGCTCACCACGTCCAGCCGCTCCCCCGCGACCTCGGCGGTCCCCGCGGGGCGCAGGTCGGTAAGGGCGATGCCGTCCATCCCCTCCAGCTCCGGCCGGGGGAGCGCGGCGATGTACCCCTCGTCGCGGCGCAGCATGCCGCCCAGCAGCGGGTCTCCCGCGCGGATGCGCGACGCCAGCCCCCAGACGGCCACCCCCATCAGCGTCAGGCTGGAGATGATGACGCCCAGCGCGATCGCCACGTCCGCAGATCCGGGAAGGGGACCGATTAGGGAGAGCACCACCCCCGCGACCACCGCCAGCAACCCCAGCAGCGCCGCCACGCCGGTGCCGGGGATCAGGAAGACCTCCACCGCCAGGAAGAGCAGCCCCGCGATCACCAGCAGCGCCGGCATCCACGTGGCCAGCCCCATGGCGCCCGCGAGCGGCGGGGCGGCGTGCCCGGGGACGGGGAGCGCGAGGAGCGCGGCGGTCAGGACGGGGACGGAGTGCATGGTCGTGCCGGGGCGGGATCTCAACGGTGTCCAGACAAGTCTACGCTGCCGCGGCGAATCGTCCAAGCCTTACGGTCAGCGCTCGCCGGGGCGGATCCACTTTTCGGTGTCGGGCGGGGTGAAGTCGCGCATCCGCCCGAGCAGCCGTCCGGGGTCCGTGTCCTCCAGCACCAGCTCGCGGTGCTGCGGGCGGATGAACCGCTCCGCGACGGCGTGGTCGAACATGGCCAGCAGCGGCGCGTAGTAGCCGGCCACGTTCAGCAGGCCGCACGGCTTGGGATGGATGCCCAGCTGCGACCAGGTGATGACCTCGCAGAACTCCTCGAAGGTGCCAAAGCCGCCGGGGAGCGCCACGAAGCCGTCGGCCAGGTCCGCCATCAGCGCCTTGCGCTGGTGCATGGAGCCCACGACGTGCAGCTCCGTGAGGCCGTGGTGCCCCACCTCGCGCCGCATCAGCGACTCGGGGATCACGCCGATCACCTCACCGCCGGCCTGCAGCAGCGTGTCGGCCACCATCCCCATCAGCCCCACCCGGCCGCCGCCGTAGACGAGCCCCATCCCCCGCTCCGCCAGCGCCAGGCCCGTGGCGCGCGCGGCCTCGGCGTACTCGGCGCGGGCGCCGGGGCTGGAGCCGCAGAACACGCAGAGTCGCTTCATCGGCTCGCTTCAGAAGGGGGATGCCCAGCAGCCCTTCTCATCCCGCCCGGAAAAAAGAATGGCCTCACGCAGGGTCAGCAGAGTGAGCAGAGTTTACTCCTGCTGAGTCCGAAGCACCCCGCGCGGAGCAAGGACCGGGCATGGAAACAACTCTGTTGACTCTGCTGACTCTGGTGCGTCAGGCGAAGCCTGACCTCTCTTGTGAACTGAAAGGAGTTCACCATGTGAAATGCCTGTGAGACATGTAGCCAAACAGGCGGGGTGAACCGGGCAACCGGAGCCCTGAAGCACCTGTGA
>DATAAG010000369.1:0-2287 GCA_036260235.1 Longimicrobium sp. | reverse complement strand
GCTCGCCTACGGCTCGCTGCGCTCCGTGGCCCCCGGTTCCGTTCAGTCGCGTATCCAGCATCTCGATGTTCTCCCTCTGCCCTCTTGCTCAGTAATTCGACAAGGATAACTGTCTCATCTGAACTTGGCAGAGAGGGGGCGACCAGCTCGCCGCGCAGGCGGACTCCACCGGGCGGGAGTACACCTTCTACCTGGTGGATTCGCCGGAGGTGAACGCGTTCGCGCTTCCCGGCGGCCACATCTTCGTGAACCGCGGGCTGATCGAGACGGCGGACCAGGCGTCGGAGTTCGCGGGGGTGCTGGGGCACGAGATCGCGCACGTGACGGAGCGGCACGGCATCGAGCAGATGAAGAAGCAGCGCGGCGCCGGCGTTGTCGTGACCATCGTCTACGTGCTGCTGGGGCGCGAGCCGGGGGTGGTGGAGCAGGTCGCCATCGAGGCGGGCGGCGCGGCCGTCTTCGCGAAGTATGGGCGTGACGCGGAGCGTGAGGCCGACCGCCGCGCCGTCGCCACGCTCCCCGCCGCGGGATACGATCCGGAGGGCGTGGCGTCGTTCTTCGAAGACCTGCTCGCCGAGCAGGCGCGCCAGCCCGGCCTGCTGGACAGCTGGTTCGCCAGCCATCCCAACAGCCAGGAGCGCGTGCAGAACGCCCGCGCCATGATCGGTACGCTCGAGGTGGACCGCTCGGGCCTGAAGGACGACACCCCCGAGTACCAGGCCTTCCGCGCCCGCGTCCGCCAGCAGGGCGGCGGGTCGGCCCCACCCCAGCCGGCCGACTGGTGAGGCGCGGCGGAAGGACGCGGAGAGGGGGGAGCGGGTCCGTCGCGGTGGATGCTCCCAGCCACGCCCCCTCCGGGCTCGCAAGACTCGCCCACCTCCCCCAAAAAACCCTGGGGGAGGTTGGGTGAGCGCTGGGTCCGTGCATGGAGACCGGGCTAGCTGGCACCCGCGGAGGGCCCTCACCCGCGGCCTGGCGCCGCACCCTCTCCCGCAAGCGGGAGTGGGGATACACTGTGTCCCATCACAGCGCAGGCACCGCCGCGCACGATCCGCCCGCCGTTGATGTCCGCGAAGGCGGCCAGGGCGTAGTCATTGCGGCGATGCGGCGATTTCATCAATCGCTGGTCGCGAAGCCTGCCCATCACTCCATCACTCCATCACTCCATCACTCCATCACTCCATCACTCCATCACTCCATCACTCCATCACTCCATCACCCTCCCGCGTACGCGGGTCAGGACGCGCGCGGCCAGCCCTGCCCCACGCCCACCGCCTCCAGCTCCGCCGGATCGAACAGGTAGCGCACCTCGAACGCGCGCGGGTCCGCCCGCTGCTGCGGCGTGAGCGCCCCCCACACCCGCGGCGCGAAGAGCACCGGCTGCCGGTCGCCGGCGGAGTCCAGCGCATCCGCCGGCCGCGCGCTCACGAACGTCTCCACCGCGAAGCGGTCCGGGGAAAGCACCGCGGCGAGGTCCGCGGCGATGTTGCGCGCCATGCTGTCGTCGCGCTCGCACAGCAGCACCGGCGTGGCGTGGCCGTTGCGCGCGAACGGGTGCAGCTGGTCCGCCAGCCCCGGGTCCGGGCGGATGGAGGCGAACCGCACCGCCGCGAACCGCTCCGGCCAGCGGGTGCGGATGTCGTTGTAGTGAAAGTAGGTGGCGACCACGGGCCCGGGCGGCGGCTCGCCCGGGCGCTCCAGGCTCCAGGGAAGGGCACGCACCCGCCACGCGGCCTCCACCTGCCGCGCCAGGTCCTGCGCCTGCGTCTCGCTGCACTCCACCACGTGCACGGTCGCGGCGCCTGCCTGCGCCGCCCGGCCCAGCCGGCGCTGCAGCTCCTCCGCCGACAGGCCGTAGCGGTCCTCCGCCTCGCGCAGCACCCCGGCCACGAAGGCGTCCACCTCGTCACCCGGCGCGCCGGCGGGGGCGGCGCCCAGGACCACCGTGCCGGTGGGCGCCTGCGTGCGCACCAGCCGCTGCTCCGCCAGCACCGCGTACGCGTGCCGCACCGTGTGCAGGTTCACGCCCCATTCCGTGGCCGCGCGCCGCAGCGGCGGGAGAACGGTGCCGGGGGGGAGCACGCCGGTGGCGATCTGGTAGCGCAGCGCCTCTGCCAGCTGGTGGTACAGCGGCACGGGGCTGTCGGGGTCCAGGCGAAGGTGCATGCGCTCAAATAGCGACGGTCCACCGCCCCGCGCAACGCCCCCCGCCGCGGCGAAGCCGCGGCCGGTGCGCACGGCCATCTACGGCCCGGGCGCCGCGCCGCCGGCCAGCGGGTCCAGCGAC
>DATAAG010000368.1:0-2741 GCA_036260235.1 Longimicrobium sp. | reverse complement strand
GGTACACGTCCGACGCGGCGGTCACCGGCACGCCGGGATCCAGCTGCTCCGGGGAGGCATACGCCGGCGAGTGCGGCAGGCTGCCGATGGTGGTGAGCGCGTGCTCCGGGTCGTCCTCCAGCGGTTTGGCGATGCCGAAGTCCAGGATCTTCACCCCGTCGATGCCGCCGTCGCCCAGCAGAAAGACGTTGGCCGGCTTCACGTCGCGGTGCACGATGCCGGCGCGGTGCCCCGCCGCCACGCCGCGCGCCGCCTCCGCCAGCACCCGCAGCGCCACCTCGCGCGGCAGCGGCCCGGCCGCCAGCGTCTCCTTGAGGTCGCGGCCGCGCAGCAGCTCCATGACGATGAAGTCCAGCTCCAGCTCCGGGTCCGTCCCGTAGTCGAAGATCTGGACCACGTTGGGGTGCTGGATGCGCGCCGCGCTGGCCGCCTCGCGGCGAAAGCGCTCGCGGAAGTTGCCGAGCGCCTGGTCGCTCGCCGCGGCCAGCGACACCACCTTCACGCCCACCTCGCGGCCCAGCGTGCGGTCCACGCCGCGGAACACCACGCTCATCCCGCCGCGCGCCAGGGCCTCCACCACCTCGTAGCGGCCGGCGAGCGTGCGCCCCACCATCAGCCCCTCGAAGCCGCGCCTCATGCGGGTACCCGGGGTTCGGCGACTGCACCCTGTCCGCCCTCGCGGACAGGGACGGCGGGCTTCGGCGCGGATCGTCTACGCGGTTTCGGCATCATCGGCGGAAGAAAGGATGGAGAGCCCGACCAAGCGAGGCCGGACGAGCAAGCGATGTGCCCGGGGGTAAACGCGACCCTTGACTTTGGGGCCAATCCCGCTAAACTGTGACGCAGTGGCGTATCACATTCAGCCACTCCTCGCCTGCAGTCCATTCATAAGCAGTCTTCACACAAGCAGTCCGATCGCCACTGGGGTCCTGTCACCCGTTGCATCCAGGAGACGGGAGACAGGAGGAATGGACGAGCGGCCCCCGCGAGCTTTCGCGGGGGCCGCTTCATGTCATCCCTGCTCCTCCCCTCAGCGGCGCGGCTCGTGGCCGGCGTGGTCCTCCTGCTTCGCCGGCTCGGCGGACTTCGGCGTCTCGTCCTGCTTTGGCTGCGCGGGCTCCGTGCGCGTGCGGCCGCGGCTCTCGCTGCCGCTCGTCGACGATGACGACGACCTTGCGCCCGAGCCTTCGCTGCCGCCACGGGTGGTCGCGGCCGACGACGAGCGGCCGCCCGCCGAACCGTTCCCCGGCGGCGTGGCGGAGGCGGCGCGTCCCCCCGCCGTGGCCGCGGCGGCTTCGGCGTTGGCGGGGTCTTCCGCCTGCTTCTGGCCGGAGATGTCGCGGAACTCCACGGGGATGCCCTGCCGCACGTGGTGCGAAAGGAACTCCACGTCCCAGTTGGTCAGCCGCACGCACCCGTTGGACGACGCGTAGCCGATGGTCTGCGGCTCGCTGGTGCCGTGGATGCCGAAGTGCGGCTCCGACAGGTCGATCCACACCTTGCCCACCGCCACGTTGGGCCCGGCGGGGATCATCGCCTCGGGCTCGTTGTCGGGGACGCCCACCAGGATGTCCGGCTGGTAGTGCCAGGCCGGGTCGTGCGTGACCGCGTTGATGCTGAACCGTCCCGACGGCGACGGCGAGTACTTGCCGCCCAGCGTGCTGGGGAAGTGGTACAGCACCTTCCCCGCGGCGTCCACCGCGTGCACGTAGTTGCCGCGCCCGGAGACGACGATCTTCGCCACCTGCCCGCGGCTGCCGGCGCGCGTCTCGTCGCGCACGGCGGGGACGTGGATGGACTCGCCGGCCTGCAGGTTGTCCAGGTCCACGCCGGGGTTCAGCTTCTCCAGCAGTTCCGGCGTGGCGTGGTAGTCCTCGCTCAGCTTCTCGCTGAGCGACTCGTAGCACGAGCAGCTGAGCCTGGCGTGCTCGTAGATGTCTTCGGGAATGGTGGTGAACGGCCCCTTCACGTCCTCCGCCGTGAGCGTCCTGCGGACGACGAGCTCGCGCGGGTTGCCGGCCGCCCGGCGCAGCCGCTCGAAGGTGGCGCTGTCCAGGCGCGCGGTGGCGGGAAGCCCCTCGCGGCGCTGGAACCAGTAGAGCGCCTGCACGGTGTTCTTGCCCCAGCGCCCGTCCATGATGCCCGGGGAGAAGAGGGCGCGGTCCAGCAGGATCTGCGCGCGCAGCACGGAGGGCCCCGCCACGTCGCCGGTGAGCGGGACGAACTGGCCGCCGCTGTTGACGTTCTGCGGATTGATGTCTTCCCACTTCTCCGGGTTGGGTCGGGCGGGGGCGCCGGAGCCGGTGGTGTCCAGCTGCACCAGTTCCATCCAGCTCATGTCCTGCCGCATGCTGTCCAGCTGCGCCTGCGTGAACCGGGGCGCCCGGCGGTCCCAGGACACGCGCACGGCGTTGGGGCTGGCCGGGGCCTGCGCCCGGGGCTCGGGCGCCTTCTCCGCCTCGTCCGCGTCGCCGCCGCAGGCGGCCAGCAGCAGCGCGGCCAGGGCGGCGGAGAGATATCGGTTGACAATCATCGGTTTCTCGCACTTCGGGTCATCGAAAAAGCCGCCCGCCCCGGACCCGGGAACGGGCGGCTCTCGCCATGCGTTTGGCACGAATCGGGCCGCACGGAATCATTCGTATCCCGGGCCCGTGCCGGCCTCGCGACCCGCGGGCTAAAGCCCGCGGCTGGAAAGGTCATAAGCCCGGTCCCGGCTCGTTACACTCGCCGAACCGGGCTTC
>DATAAG010000367.1:0-5704 GCA_036260235.1 Longimicrobium sp. | reverse complement strand
CCCGCAGCCGCAGGTTGGTGAGCGGGCGCGCGTCCGCCAGGGCGATCACCCGGCCGCGCCCCAGCGGGTACGTCACCGCCACGGGAAGGCTGTCCACCGCCAGGAGCGTCTGCGCGCCGGGGCGGCGGAGGGCGCCCGAGGTGTCGGCGAAGGCGCGGCGAAAGCCCGCCACCCGCGCCCGCCCCTCCGTCCACCGGTGCGGGACCGGCGGGGCGGCGGCGCGGTCGTCGCCGCGCAGCGGAGAGACGCCGCGCAGCCACACCGGGCGCAGCCCCAGCGTGTCGTACGCCGCCCCGCCGAAGTCGTACGCCCCGCTCACGAAGAGCAGGGTCCCTCCGCGCCGCACGTGCTCCGCCACCGCCCCCGCCTCCTCCTCCGTCAGCGGCGACCACGGGGACACCACGGCCAGCGCCCCACGCAGCGAGTCCGCGTGCAGGAGCGGCTCCGTCCGCCGGGCGACGGGGATCCGCAGCTCCTGCAGCGTCCAGTAGAGCGCGGCCAGCCCGCCCTCGGAGCGGATCCAGGTGGATGCGCGCGGGTCGCCGCTGTCGTCCGCCGCCCGGCGCGAGCCGGCCAGGGCGGAGAGGAGGACCAGGATGACGAGGAGCGCCGCCAGCAGCAGCGTGTCGCGCCTACCCACCGCCCGCCTCCGCCGCCGCGGCACGCAGCCGCTCGTACCCCTCGCCGTCCAGCGGCCGCCCGCCGAAGACGGCCGGCTCGAAGCCGCGCAGGAACGCCGTCAGCGCCCCCGCCGCGCGGGGATCGCGGCGCGCCTCGCGGCGGTAGTCGCCCGGCGTCTTGGCCGGGTCGTAGCGAATCACCCCGGCGGACTCCAGCCGCAGCAGCAGCGCCTGGTAGAGCGCCACGGCCGCATCGCGGAAGCGCCCGGCGGCGGCGGCGCGGCGGGCCTCCTCCTCCCACTCCGCGGCGGTCCGGGCGCGGGCGTTCACCGGGCCGGCGGGACGCACCCGACGGGGCGCGGCGCCGCGTTCCTCCAGCCGCGCCAGGGTGTTGCGGACCAGGAAGAAGAGGATGGCGAGCCCCGCGGCCGCCAGCACCCCGATCACCAGCCAGTAGACGACCGGGCTCTCGCTGCGCAGGTCGCCGAAGGAGGCGAACCACTCGCCGAGGCGCGCCCACAGCCGCCGGCGCCACTCGCGAAAGCCGTCCAGCGGCCCCGGCTCGCGCGGCTGCAGCTCGGGCCGCGTGTACACGCGCCGGACCGCCTCGTCCACCTGCGCGGCGGAGGGGAGCTGCGCCTGCATCACGCGGCGTACCGCCGCCGGTGGCGCCGGGAACGTGTTTCCGGAATCTCGACCGCGTCCACCAGGGAAAGGTGCGGGAGCATCAGCAGGATCGGCGGGATTGGGCCAGGGTTGCGCAGGGCGGGCAACGGGGAGCGCAAGCTACGCCCGGGCCCCGCGCGGGTCAAACCGTACGCCGCGGCTACCCCGGCGGGATGGGCTCTTCGCGGGAGCGGACGTCGTCTCCACCCGCCGGGGCTCCGGGCCGGGTGGCGCTCCCCGGCCGGTTGCTCGGTCGCTGTCGGCAGGTCACGCGAAGCGGAGGAGGAGCGGGGAAGTGCTCTCCGCTCCCCTGCTGCTTCGTGAGGCGATGCGCACCGGGTCTCGCCGGCTGCAGTCCGCGCAGGCGGACCTTGTGAAGTTGTAGCGGCGAATCATGCCGATTTGCGAATCGATCCGGTAATCTCCGCCTCGTTCTCCGCTGGAACCGTCCGGCGAGAGACTCTGGCCGTGGTGCAGTCCGCGAAGGCGGACTTTGCGAACTTCCAGCGGCGACTTCAGTCGCTCAGGCGCGGGCCCGGCGATCCCGGTTTGGAGCCGCAATGGGCATCGTTCGCTCCGGTGCGGAGGCTGCGATTACCTGATCGGGTTCGCAATGGGCATGACTCGCTCCTGCGGGCGGACGGCACGTTGCCCGATCAGAACCGCGAGCCCATCCACCGCCGGGCGAGAGGCCGGAGCGACGGGCCGCTCAGTCGCCGGCGACGGCCAGGCGGTCGGCGGCCAGGCGCACGTCCAGCGCCTCGGTGCGCACGCGGCGGTCGTAGTACAGCAGCACGATCACCGACACCAGGAAGGGGGTGGTGAGCACGCTCACGAACCAGCTCAGCAGCTGCTCCACGATCTGGCGCGACATCGGCTCCATCGCCGCGTTCACGGCGGCCGAGGCCGGATCGTACAGCATCTCGAAGCCGCCGCTGGCCCACAGCACCGCCACGCCGGGAAGCGCGGTGATGATCAGCGCCACCAGCAGCACCCCCGCCACCCGCCAGAGCGACCCTTCCACCAGCGAGAACGACCGCGACACCGCCTGCACCGGGCCCTTCTCCTCCAGCACCACGGCCGGAAGGGTGGCGAAGAGCGCCGCCATCACCACCGCCGGCACCCCCAGCATTCCGGCCAGCGCCACGACCACCAGCAGCACCCGGACCACGGGGCCGCCGGCGCTGCCCAGCAGGAACATGGCCCCTTCCATCGCCTGGACCACCACCCAGAGGCCCGCGAAGGTCAGCAGCACCGCTGCCACCGCCACGCCCACCAGCTTCATCGCGGAACGGCCCCCGGCCGCCAGGCTTTCGCCCAGCCGGGTGGCGTGTCCGGTGTAGGCCTGCGAGGCGCGCCAGGCCAGCGCCCCCCACATCAGCATCACCATCGCCATGATGGCCGTCAGCGCGAGCAGCGCGGCCAGCACCATCAGCACCATGCTGCCCATCAGGTAGGGGATGAGGACGGCCACGCTGATCCCCACCACGGCCGCCAGCACCAGCAGTCCCGCGGCGGAGGCCAGCGCCGTCCCGGCGAAGGAGGCGAAGTTGCGGCGGTACAGCGTGAACGCGCCGTCCAGGATCTCGCCGAAGGAAAGGGGCCTCAGGTTCGCTTGCATCACGATGTTCACCTGCTGGAAGGAGGAGGGGATGGGAGGGGATTCCGGCCCGCCGCGGGCACGGCGGCAGCCATTCAGGGAAACGATGTCGCACGGGGCGCGGGAGCCCGGCGCGAGGGGAAACGGGGAACGTCCCTCGCGCAGCGGGATCCCGCGGCGGCCCTGCCCGCCGGCCGGTTCAGTTACCGGCGGCGGCCAGGCGGTCGGCCATCATCTGCACGTCCAGCGCTTCCGTGCGCACGCGGCGGTCGAAGTACAGCAGAACGATCACCGCCACCAGGAACGGCGTGGTGAGGATGCTCACGCCCATGGACAGGACCTGCTGCGTGATGAACTCGGTGGTGCTGGGCACCGCCTGGGGATTCGCCATCTGCGCGAACCCGCCGGTGAGCGCCAGCACCGCCACCATGGGCAGGTAGGTGATGAGGATGGTGACCGCCATCACCCCCACCACCCGCCCGATGGCGCCGCGGGCCAGCTCGAACGAGCGCTCCAGCGCCTCGACGGGGCCCGCGCCCTCCACCACCACCGCCGGCAGCACCGCGAACAGCATGGCGATCGCCCCCAGGTACACGCACAGCGCCCCGATGCCCACCAGGAGCATCATCAGCCCACCGATCAGCCCGCCCACGGGCGCGAAGACGGCCGCCACCAGACCGAAGGCGAAGCTGACCACCAGCACCAGGACGAACATCCCCAGGCTGGCCACGAAGCCGGCACCGAAAAGCCGGGGCGCGGCGCGCAGCCCCGCGCGCAGGCCCTCCGCCAGCGACGCGGCGCGCCCGGTGTACGCCTGCGCGGCCTGGCTGGTCAGCGCGCCGTACAGCACCAGGAGGGAGAGGAGGATGACGACGAACATCAGCAGTGCGCCGCCCATCGCCGTGCCGATAGCCGCGTCGGCGTTGCCGCTGGCCGCGGCGGCCAGCATGGAGCCGCCGAAGAGGACGACCGCCGCCATCACCGCGCCGATGCCCACGAGCGACGTGAGGCCGAAGGTGACGAAGTTGCGCCGGTACAGGGTGAACGCGCCGTCCAGGATCTCGCCGAAGGAAAGGGGCCTCAGGTTCGCTTGCATCACGATGTCCACCTGCTTGGAAGGAAGAGGGGATGGGCGGGGATTCCGGCCCGCCGCGGGGACGCGGCAGCCACTCAAGGAACGATGTCGGACCGGGCCGGCGCTTTTCGCAGGGCCGGCACGCATCGGGAGCCCGGCGCGACGCGAAACGCAGAACGTCGCTCGCGCAGGAGGATCCCGCGGCGCCCCTGCCCCGCCGGCCGGGTCAGTCGCCGGCGGCGGCCAGGCGGTCGGCCATCATCTGCACGTCCAGCGCTTCCGTGCGCACGCGGCGGTCGAAGTACAGCAGGACGATGACCGCCACCAGGAACGGCGTGGTGATGGCGGCCACGGCGATCGACAGCAGCTGCCGGGTCATCAGCGTGCCGGGCGTGGGCATCACGCTGGGGTTCATCAGCTGGGCGAAGCCGCCGGTGAGCCAGTCGACCGCGACGCTGGGAAGGTAGGTGATCAGCAGCGCCACCAGCAGCACCCCCACGACGCGGCCCAGGGCGTCGCGCGACAGGGCGAAGGAGCGCTCCACCGCCTCCAGAGGCCCCGCGCCCTCCACCACGATGGCCGGCGTGACGGCGAACAGCACGCCGAACGCCGCCAGGAACACGGCCACCCAGGCGAGGAACGTCAGCAGGGCACCCACCACCGCGCCCGCGGCACCCAGCACGCTGAAGACCAGCAGCACGATCATCAGCACCACGGAGACGCCCACCGCCGCCAGCATCAGCCCAAGGAACGCGATGAGCGTGGACCCCAGCAGCGGCAGCGCCCGGCGCATTCCCACGCGCAGCCCGTCGGCAATGGAGGCGGGCCGCCCGGTGTACGCCTGCGCGGCCTGGTGCGTCAGCGCGTTCCACATCACCAGCGCCGAGCCCACGCTCACCACCATCACCACGAACCCGCCACCCAGCGCGGCGGCCGCAAGGGCGCCGGGGTCGCCGCCGGCCATGGCGGCCACCAGGCCGCGCCCCAGCAGCCGGAAGGCCGCCAGCAGCACCACGGAGGGAATGCCCGCCGTCGCCAGGAAGAGGGGAAAGTTGCGCCGGTAGAGCGTGAAGGCGCCGTCCAGGATCTCCCCGGATCCCAGGGGGCGAAGGATGGGCTGCGACATGCGCCGGCTCCCGTCGTCGGTGCGCCAGGGGATGGGCCGCGGGCGCGGAGGATCGGCCCGTCCTGCGCGGGGACTCACCAGGGTAGGCCCCGGCGCGTCCCGCGTCAACATCATCTGTTCCCCGCCGCGCCCGCCGGGGTCAGCGCAGGTGCACCGGGACGGGCGGCGAGGCGCCCTCGTCGAGCGTGCGGTGGCTCTCCGCGGACCACGCCAGCCGCAGCGTGGTCTGCCCGGCGGGAAGGCGGGGGAGCGTCCAGCGGTAGCGGGTGCCGCCCAGGTGCTGCAGCTCCGTGGCCGCCGCCATCAGCTCCGTCCCGCCGGCGAACAGGTGCAGGTGGCGCCCCTCCGCCGTCCACCCGTCGGGCCCCAGCGTCAGCACCGTCCCGGCGTCCAGCTCCACGGCGGCGGGCTGGTCCACCTGCGCGCCGGGAGCGGGGCTCAGGATGGCGAGCGTGGGGATGGGCGCGGCGGCGCGGGCGCCGGTGTCGCTGCCGCCCGGAAGGAACGAGCGCACCAGGAACACCAGCCCCAGCAGCAGCAGCACGCCGCCGACCGCCCCGAACACCCGGTCCGCCGCCAGCCGCTCGCCCGTCGCCCGCTCCGCCGCCCGCTCCGCC
>DATAAG010000366.1:0-6405 GCA_036260235.1 Longimicrobium sp. | reverse complement strand
CGAGCCCAGCTTGCCCGCGCCCACCAGCGCCACGCGCCACGTGGTCTGCAGCCCCAGGATGGCCCGGATGCGCGAGAGCAGCTCCGGCACCGAGTACCCCAGCCCCCGCTTGCCGAAGGAGCCGAACAGGGACAGGTCCTTGCGCACCTGCGCGCTGGTGGTGCCGCCCCGGTCCGCCAGCTCGCCGCTGCTGATGGTCTCGGCGCCCGCGGCGTCCGCCTCCTGCAGCAGGCGAAGGTACAGCGAAAGCCGGCGCACCGCCGACTCGGAGATCTTCTTCATGCAGCCACTGTGGCCCTCTTTCCGCGGGCGGCCGGCCTTCCCGCCGCCCAGCTTTGTGAAATTCTTCACAAGATAGAAGAGAGGGCGCGGACCGTCAACTCAGCCGGAATCCGCCAACACTGAGGCCCACTTTCCGCCACATCCTGCGAATTCGCGAGGGAGCGTCTATGCTTTACAAATGGACAGACCGACCGTATATATCGAGACGAGCATCATCAGCTACCTGGCCGCGCGCCCCAGCCGCGACCCCGTCACCGCGCGCAACCAGCGCCTGACGCACGAGTGGTGGAACACGCACCGGCACCGGTATGAGCTGTATGCCTCCCCTGAAGTCGTCCTTGAAGCGGGGGAGGGCGATCAGGCCCAGGCAAGACAAAGGCTGGCTTTTTTGGCGCCGCTTTCGCTGCTTTCGATCACCTCGACTGCACGCGCGCTCGCGGACGATCTGCTGAGGCGAGTCCCACTCCCGCTGCCCCATGCAAAAGTGGATGCCCTGCACATCGCCATCGCAGCAGAACAGAAGATGGCGTATCTTTTGACGTGGGACGGAAAGCACATCGCCAACCCGCGTCTCCGCCCGCGGATCCAAAAGATTTGCTCGTCGTGGGGATGTCAGATGCCGGAACTCTGCACCCCCGCGACACTACTGGAGGAATAACCATGCGCAAAGATCCCATCTTGGAGGAACTGCACCAGATCCGACGGGACATCCTGTCAGAGTTCAATGGTGACATGGATGCTCTCTACCGCCATCTGAAGTCGATCGAAGAAGAAGAGCGGAGGAAGGGGCGAATCGTGGTGAACCGCTCCCGACACGGGCGCGGGCAACCGGACGCGGCTTGAACGGAGCTTTGGGACAACAGCATGTCTCTTCCGCGCCATCAGGGCGGCGGAAGCCAAAGTGAACCGGTGGAAGCACGTCGTCGTGCTTCCACCATGATGCCCGCCGCATGACCAGGAAATCCAGCCAGATTGGCAGGACACGACGAGAGGGGGACACCGCGCGGCGTCCCCCTCTCTTCATTCCGCTGAGTCCCCAGCCGACACGCCGGGCGGCTGGGCGCGCCTTAGGCGCAAGGCACGGGCGAGGTCCACGAACCGCTCGGGAGGGAAGGATTCGGGGCGGGCCTGCAGGTCCATCCCCAGCTCTCGCCCCAGCGCCTCCACCTCCTCCACCGAAAGGCCGTACGCGTCGCGCAGGATGCGCTGGAACTGCTTGCGCCGCTGGCCAAAGGCGGCGCGCGTGAGCGTCCGCAGCGCCCGCTCGTCCTCCACCTCCACCCGCGGCGGGTCGTGCGGGACGATGCGGACGACCGCCGACTCCACGTCCGGCACCGGGCGAAAGGCCTTGCGGCCCACGTTCAGCACCCGCTCCGCCTCGGCGACGGCGCGCACGCCCACGGCCAGCGCCCCGTACGTCTTGCCGCCGGGCGGGGCCAGGATGCGGTCCGCCACCTCCTTCTGCACCATCAGCACGATCTCGCGGGGTCGCGGACGCCGTTCCAGCAGGCCGAAGAGGATGGGGGTGGTGATGTTGTAGGGGATGTTGCCGATCACCTTGAGGCGCGCCGGGTCCGCCGTCACCTCCTCCAGCGGCACCTGCAGCACGTCGCGGTGGATCACCCGCACCGAGGGATTGCCCGCGAGCTCCTCCGCCAGCCGCCGCGCCAGCTCGTCGTCCAGCTCCACCAGCGTCAGCCGGCCCACGCGCCCCGCCAGGTGCCGGGTGAGCGCGCCCTGCCCGGGGCCGATCTCCATCACCTCGTCGTCCGGCGAGGGACGGAGCGCGTCCACGATGCGGCGCTGGAGGTTGGGATCGACCAGGAAGTTCTGCCCCAGCGAGCGCTTGGCCCGCGGCGGCTGGTCGGGGTACGGGGGGCGGTCCACCGGCCGCGTCAGATGCGGACGACCACGGCGGTGCGGTCGTCCGGGGGCACGTGCGTGGCCTCGCCGGCGCGGACGAACAGGTGCTCCAGGATCGTCTCCGGGTCGTCCGCGCGGCGGCGCACGGCCTCGTCCACCAGCACCCGCTCCCCCTCCACCTCCCCGGCGTCCAGCGCGTCGGAGAGGCCGTCGGTGAAGAGGAAGAGCAGATCCTCGCCGGCCGTCCACGCCACCCTGGCCTCGCCGTAGGTGTCGCGGTCCACGATCCCGAAGGGCGGGTCCGTGGCCGCCAGCCGCACCGCCTCGCCCGCGGCGGTGATGCGGAAGGCGTGGCCGTGGCCGGCGTTGGAGTAGGTGAGCGTTCCCGCGGCGGGATCGATGACGGCGTAGAACAGGGTGAGGTACATCTCCGTGTTCTCCAGCTCGTCGATGACCGCGCGGTGGGTGCGGTGCAGCACCTCCGACGGCGCGTCGCCCTCGGAGGCGTGGATGGCCACGGCGCTGATGGTGAGCGCCATGATGAGCGCCGCGCCGAACCCATGGCTGCTCACGTCGCCGATCAGCACCCCCAGGCGGCCGCTGGGGAGGCGGAACAGGTGGTAGAAGTCGCCGCCCACCGACTCCGCGGGGACGCAGCGCGCCGCCACCTGCGCGACGTCGGCGAACTGCTCCAGCGGGGGAAGGAGCTTGAGCTGAAGGTCGTGCGCCAGCTCCAGCTCGCGCACCAGCCGCTCCTGCCGCAGGCTTTCCTCGATGAGCCGGTTGTTCTCCACCGCCGCGCCGATCTGGCTGGCGATGGCGGAGAGGAGCTTCATGTCCCCGGCGCTGAACCCCTCGTTTCCCGCGCGGCCGATGAGGTTGATGACGCCGACGGCGCGGGTCTCGCCCTCCGGCGGCGAGTAACTGACCGGGACGGAGAGGAACGAGCCGCGCTGCCGCTCGCCGCCGGGGCAGTCGTCGCGCTGGTACTCCTCGCCGGGGGCCAGGATGACGGGGCGCCCCTCGCGGAAGACGGCGGCGGTCACCGAGCAGGGATCCTGCACGTCGATGGGCCAGGTCTGCCCTTCGCCGCCCTCCACCGCGGCCAGCCGCAGCTGCCCGCTCTCCGCGTCGTGCACCCAGAGCGAGGCGCGGCCGGCGCCCAGGATGCTGGACACCTCGCCCAGGATGGTGCGCGAGGCGTCTTCCAGCGAGATGATGGAGCCCAGGATCTCACTGATGGAGTAGAGGAGGGTGATCTCCTCGTACCGCTCGGCGATCTCGCGGCTGAAGGAGCGCATCTCCTCGTCGTGGCGGGCGGCGCGGGCCAGCGCGGCGCCCAGGAAGCGCGCGGCGCCCCCCGCGTCGTCCGCCGGCGCGCCGGGAAGCTCCAGCCGCAGGGGAATCCCCGGCACGTCCACCGCGCCGTCGCCGGGCGTCCCCGGGTCGCCGTCCACCTCCACCCAGCCGTCCTCCACCCGCTGCCACACGCGCACGCCCTCCCAGGCCCGGCGAAGGTCGCCGAGCACCTCGCGCACGGAGGCGGGCAGGCGGGGAACGACAGGGGCGGCCGTAATCACCTCAGGGAACGCTCACTTTTCTCCGGCGCGGCGCAGCACCATCCGCACGCAGTTGCCGGGCGGATCGTAGCGCACCTCGTCCATCAGCTCGCGGATCAGGAAGATGCCGCGGCCTCCGGTGCCTTCCAGGTTCTCGGGGAGGGTGGGGTCGGGAACCACGCTGGCGTCGAAGCCCTCGCCCTCGTCGCGCACCTCCAGCGCCACGGCGTCGGAGGAAAGCTCCACCTCCACCCGCACGCGCTTGTCGGGGTCGCTGCCGTTGCCGTAGATCATGGCGTTGGCCAGCGCCTCCGCCACGCCCACGCGAAAGTTCAGGTTCAGCCGCGAGCCGCCGAACTGGTACGCGCGCACCCGGTCCACCAGGTACGCGACGGCGGTCTCGATGACGCGCGTGTCGCTGGGCAGCTCCAGCACGAAGGCGCAGGACTCGGCCGGCGGGTGGAGTGCGGCCATGCGTTCAGGACGTCGCTCCGCGGCGGGCGCGGGCCGGGGTGTGTGTCGGCATGGGGCTGCGAACGCGGCGGGCCGCGCCGGACGTGCTTCCCGGGGCGGCCGCGCGGTCGGTGATCATCGGGAAGCGCGCCTCAAAAGCCCGCCAGGGCCTCGTCGCGCGTGTCGGCGATGCTGAACAGCGTGTCCAGCTTGGTGAGCTCGAAGAGCGTCCGCAGGTCCTCGTTCAGGTTGGCCAGCCGCAGCTCGCCGCCCTGCTCGCGGATCTTCTTGGAGAGGCTCACCAGCACCCCCAGCCCCGATGAATCGATGTAGCCGGTGTTGGAGAAGTCGATCAGGAACTTGCGCTCGCCCCCCTCCAGCTCGTCGAGCACCTTCTGCTTGAGCTCCTGCCGGTTGCCCACGATGAGCTGCCCGTCCACGTCAACCACCACCACACCGTTGTTCTTGCTCGTCTGGAAGCTCATGGCTCCTCGATGATCCTCGGGTTCGGGTCTGGACCGCGTCCGCGGAACGGCGGGGGAGCAAGCGCAGTGCCATCCCGGCCCCAGGCGCGCGCGGCACCCGAGGGCGCGCCCCCACCGTCCCCTCCGGGACACACGCTACGGCGGCAGCCGCCCGCGCGCAACGGTCCAGGCGTCTGACGGCTGCGCCCTACCGCGCCCGGACGCGGACGATGAGGGCCGGCACGCCGGGCGAGGCGCCGTACGCCGCCCACAGCTCGCCGGTGCGGGGGTCCAGCGCCATGTGCCGGATGAGGGCGCCGGGCGCGGGGAGCGGGTGCGCCGTCCACGCGCCCGTCCGCGTGTCCAGCCGGTAGATGCGGTCGCCCGCGCCGGTGCCCACCCACACGCGGCCGCGGGCGTCGTCCACGCGGACGATGTACGGCAGCGCGTTCGGGTCGGGGAGCGCGTGCTCGGTGAAGCGCTCCGCCCGCGGGTCGAAGCGCGCCACCTTCCCCGCCGCGTACTGGGCGATCCACACGCCCCCGTCCGCGGCCACGTCCATGCGCCGCGGCCCGCTGTGCGGCGTGGGCAGGTCCCAGGTGCGAAACCGCTCCGCCCGCGGATCGAAGCGGATCAGCCGGTTGCCGTGCAGCTCCGTTCCCCACACGGCGCCGTCGGGGCCGATGCGCAGGTCGTAGGGGATGGGTCCGTTCCCCGCCCGCAGCGCCCCGGTGTTCGGCACGGTGAAGGTGCGGACGGCGCCCGTCGCCTCGTCCAGGTAGCCGATGAGCTCGGGGTCGCGGGTGAAGTGGCCGTTGAACCAGACGCGGCCGCGCGCGTCGCGCTGGATGCTGTGCGGGTACATGCCGATGTCGTGGGCGCGCCACTCGCCGGTGCGCGGGTCGCGCCGGGCGATCTTCTGCGGCATCCCCAGCAGCACCCACCAGGCGCCGTCGGGGGCCACGTCCAGCGCGCGGGGGTTGGCCCGCTCGACCGGGATCGCCTCGGTGGCGAAGGCGCCGCTCTCCGGCTCCAGCAGGTACATCCTCCCCGTCATCATCCCGGTGATCAGCACGCGCCCGTCGCCGTCCAGCGCCAGGTCGTGGGGGAGGTCGCGCGGCTCGGGGAGCGGATACGCGCGCACCGTTCCCGCCGCCTCCGGCGCGCCGGCGGCGGTCGGCGCGGCGGGGGGCGTGCGCAGGTTCGCCGCCAGCCAGCGCGCCGTCTCCGCCGGGTCGCGCTCCGCGGAGATGATGGGGAACGGGGTGCCGGCGCCGGCGAAGCCCACCATCCTCCTGATCGCCTCCTCCCACTCCTCCGCCGTCCGCGCCCGCCCGCCGGGATAGGCGGTGCGCGTGTCCAGCTGGTGGCAGCCGGTGCAGTCCAGCACGAAGCGGCGCTTGAACTCGCCGTCCGGCAGCTGGGCCAGCACCGCGCCGGCTCCGGGGTCGGCCTGCGCCCCGGACGAGGGCGTGGAACGGGGCGGTCCCGCGTGCGTGGACGCGGCGAGGGCGAGCGACGCCAGGACCAGGCCTGCCGGGAGGAATGCGTGTCGCATCGGGGGGGTCGCGGTGGCAAGGCGGATCGGATGCACGTCGTGCGTTGGACCGCACGGACGCATGATACGTTGCCCGCGTGCTAAAAATCCAGCACCTCGATGCGGTCAGCGACGAGAGCGGATCGGCGATGTGGTTGAGCCCCTCCCGAAAAGCTTTGTTTTCCTGAGAGGGTGTTGCCAAACCGCACCCGAGCCTTGTCTTCCTGAGGGAGGCGCCGCGCCTGCC
>DATAAG010000365.1:0-17721 GCA_036260235.1 Longimicrobium sp. | reverse complement strand
GCACCACGCCCCGCGACTCGGGCAGGTGGTCGTTGAGGATGACCTGGCGGATGCGCAGGGGGCGTCCCTCGCTGTCGAACTGGTACTGGTGCGTGATGGACGAGATCACCGTCGGATCGGAATCCACCAGGGTCTCCTGCCGCGCCAGGTTGGAGGGCGCCAGCAGCTCGGTCTCCAGGCGGACGGGCAGGATCAGGCTGTTGACGTGCGCGAGCCGCCGGTAGAACGGGTTGCGGCCGCCCGCGTAGCTGAAGGTATGTCGCAACGTGTGTGGTTCGTTGGGCTGGCTGAGCTCCGTCAGCGCGAGCGATCCATCGTCGCCGTACTCGTAGACGGTGCGCTCGCCGTTGTCCTGCAGCTCCTCCGCCAGCCTTCCGCGCCTGTCGTAGCGGTACCTGGTGGTGAAGGTGTCGACCATTCGCTGCTCCACCGGGTCGTCGGAGATGCGGGCGCGCTGGGTCGTCCTGCGGATCAGGTAGCCCAGCCGGTCGTAGTCGTAGTTGATGCGCAGGAAGTTCGCGTACTCGCCGGTGCCGCTGAGCCTGAAGTAGTTGGTCTCGGTGAGCACGCTCCCGGCGTAGGTGTGCTCCATGTAGAACGTATTCCACGTCGGCGGGCCGTTGGGCACCTGGCTCACGTAGAAGTTCACGCGCTCCAGGCGCCCGGCGTCGTCGTAGAGGAACCGGTGGAGGGTCTGGGATTTCCACGCCGTGTCGGTCATCGTGATGCTCGCCACCCGCATGTCGTCGGCGGGGGGACCCTCGGCGGCGGTGCGGGGGCCCGTCACGTCGTCGCTGCATCCCGTCGCCAGCAGGGCGATCAGCAGGATGCGGCGGAGAGAGGTGCCGGTGCGTGCGGGGGCGGAAGGGCGCCGGTGCGTCATGAAGGGGCCTTCCCTGCGACAGGGTTCCGAGATCTTCGCAGCGGAAGAAACGCGCGACGAGCCGGATCGGGACAGGCGCGGGGTCGTTGCGCGGGCCAACGCAGGGCAGGGCGCCCTCCCGGACGGAACGCGAACGACCCCTTTCCCGCACACCCGGGGAAGGGGTCGTTCCGTTGCGGACCGGGGCTCAGCGGCTCGCCGGCTCGTACCCCAGGGTGAAGAGGAGCTCTTCGCCCTGGGACCCGGGATGGATGTCGTTGATGAAGCGCTGCCGGATGTGCAGGGGCCGCCCATCACTGTCGGTCTGGTATTCCTGCGTGAGCGACGCGACCAGGGTGGGAGAGGGGTCCACCCGGTTCTCCAGCCGCGCCAGGTTGGCGGGCGCCAGCAGCATCGTCTCCAGGCCGAGCGGCACGATCAGGCTGTTGGCGTGGGCCACCCGCCGGTAGAACGGGTTGCGGCCGCCGGCGTAGCTGAAGGTCCGGCGCTGTGTCTGTGCGCCGGGAGACCGGTACTCCGCCACGGCGAGGGTTCCGTCGGCGCTGTAGCGGTAGACGATCCGTTCGCCGTTGTCCTGGAGCCTCTCGGCCAGCCTTCCCTGGTCGTCGTAGCGGAACCGGGTGACGGATTTGTGCACGGTCCCCGGCTCCCCCGGGACGGTGGAGGGAACCGCGACCCGCAACGTCTCGCGGACCAGGTAGCCCAGGCGGTCGTAGGTGTAGTTGATCCGCCTCCAGTTCACGTACTTCCCGGTTTCCGCGAGCCGGAAGTAGTTGGTTTCGGTAAGCACGCTCCCGGCGTAGGAGTGCTCCGTGTAGTGCGCGCGCCGTACCGGGGACCCGTCGCCGGGCTGGCTGTTGTAGAAGTCCACGCGCTCCAGGCGCCCGGCGTCGTCGTAGAGGAAGCGGTGGCGGGTATGTCCGTCGGCCTCGGGCCCGAAGATCACCAGGTTCGCCACCCGCATCGCGTCGTCGGGCGGCGGCTCGGCGGCGTTGCGCGGGCCGGTCACCTCGCCGGCGCTGCACCCCAGCGTCAGCAGGGTGACCAGCAGGATGCCTCGGGGAGAGCGGCCGGTGTGTGCGGGGGCGGAACGGGTGGGATGCGGGCGGCGCTGCGTCATGGAGGGCCTCCCCTGCGAAAGGTTCGAAATCTCCGCAGCCTGAAGAAGCGCGCGAAGACCTGGATTCGGACACACGCAGGGATGTCGTTACGACATCGGGCGGTACGGGGAAGACGCGAGGCGCTTCGACCGGCATCGCACTGCGTCCGCGGGGGGCCCTCTCCCCCGCTCCGACTGCGCCGCTCGTTCCTCGCGGCTCGCCGAGCGACCCCTCCCCAACCCCGGGGGAGGGGTCGGCGTCGGGGCCAGGGAGGCTGTGCAGCAAAGGTGAGGCACTGCGACCGGCATCGCACTGCGTCCGCGGGGGCCCTCTCCCCCGCGCGACTGCGCCGCTCGTTCCTCGCGGCTCGTCGAGCGACCCCTCCCCCAACCCGGGGGAGGGGTTTGTTGTCACCCGCGAGTACGCTGCACAGCAGCACGGATCGCGTTCAGGACGGCAGGGAGATTCTGCGTGACCTCCTCGTTCCGGAAACGCAGAGTGGTCACGCCGTGAGCAAACAGGGCCGCATCCCGTGCCATATCGCGCTCTCGCTGTTTCTCGTGCACCTCGCCATCGACTTCGACGCACAGGCGGTGCGTGGCGCAATAGAAGTCGAGGATGAAGCGGCCGACGGCGTGCTGGCGCCGGAACTTGAGCCCATCCAGCCGCCCCGCGCGCAGCGCCTCCCACAGGATTGCCTCGGCCGGTGCGGCCTCCCGCCGCAGCTCCCGCGCCCGCTTGTCCAGTTCTGCTGTTGTCTTCCTGATCCGATCCATGAACCCTCCAGCGCAAACCGAAGCGTCCGAACCACCCCTCCCCCGGGGTTGGGGGAGGGGTCGCCCGCCGTCGCGAGGAACGAGCGAAAGGCCGGGCGGGGGAGAGGGCCTCCCGCGCAGCGGGCCGTGGGGTAAAGCCTGCCCGTGCTCTGATCCTCCCAAGATCACACAACCCGTCCGAACCACCCCTCCCCCGGGGTTGGGGGAGGGGTCGTCCGCCGTTGCGAGGAACGAGCGAAAGGCCGGGCGGGGGAGAGGGCCTCCCGCGCAGCGGGCCGTGGGGTGAAACTCTCCGTACTCGTCAGCCCGCCACGATCACGCAGCAGCCTCCAATCCCCCTCATCCCCTACCGCCCCTTCGCCACGCCGCGATACACCTCCGCCAGCCGCCCCACGATCACCTCCCACGAGAACCCCGCGCGCACGTCGTCGCGGCCGTGCACGCCCATCTCGCGGGCGCGGGCGGGGTCGTCCATCATCCGCGCGACGGCGTCCGCCAGCGCCGCCGGGGCGCCGGGCGGCACCAGGAAGCCGTTGCGGCCGTCGCGCACGATGTCGGTGATCCCGCCCGCCGCGCTGGCGATGGTCGGCTTGCCGTAGCTCATCGCCTCCAGGAGCACCACGCCCAACCCCTCCGTGTCGCCCTTGGCGTCGATGACGGCGGGAAGGACGAAGCAGTCGCACCCCTCCATCCGCGCCTCCAGCTCCGCGCGCGAGACGAAGCCGTGAAAGACCACGCGATCCATCAGTCCCAGCCGCTCCGCCTGGGCCTGCAGCCGCGGCCGCTCCGGCCCGTCGCCCACCACGCGCAGCACCACGCGGCGCTCCGCCGGCAGCGCGGCGAGCGCGTCCAGCAGCAGGTGCACGCCCTTGCGCTCCACCAGCCGCCCCACGAAGAGGAGCTCGAAGGGCGCGTGCGGGTCCGTCCGTGGAACGGGGAGCTCCGCGCGCGGCTCCACCGTGGCGCCGAAAGGGATGATGGCGGGGTCCGCGCCGGGCACCTGGCGCTTCAGCCGCTCTGCCGTGTAGGTGCTGATGGCCGTCACCGCGTCGCTGCCGCGCACGATGCGGCGCAGCACGGGGGAAAGGAAGGGAAGCTCCTTCTCCATCCACGTGAGCTCCACCCCGAAGAAGGTGGAGACCAGCGGCACTCCCGACGCGCGCTTCGCAGCGAGCCCGATCAGCCCGTGGGGAAGGGGCCAGAAGGCGTGGACCGCGGAGAACTCGCCCGTGCGCGCCAGCCGCGCCGCCGCGGCGGAGCCGGAGGCCACGTAGCCGGGGACCAGCCCCAGGAAGACGGGGCGCTCGCGGATGCGGTCGGGCGCCGTCTGGTCGTGCGTGAGCGTCTCCCACGGGCGCGGCGCGTAGCGAAAGCGGTGCACGCGCACGCCGTCCACCACGTGCGAGCGCAGGCCGCGGTACGAGGGCGCCAGCACCTCCACCTCCACCCCCAGCGGGCGCAGCCGGCGGATGGTCTCCACCATCCAGGGGGTGATGAGGTCCGTCGGATCGCGGGCGTACGCCGAGACCAGGTAAAGGACCTTCACTTGTGGGGGAGGGTACGCCGCGATAGGTTGTGCATCCCGCCCAACCTACGGGCTTTTCCCAGTGGATACAAGCACTCCCCCCGGGTCTGCACGTGTCGTTGGAGCGCGCGCTCGTCATCATCCCCACGTACAACGAGAGCGAAAACCTTCCCCGCCTGGTGCCGTCGGTCCTCTCCCGTGACCCGCGGCTGGAGATCCTGGTGGTGGACGACGCCTCGCCCGACGGCACCGGCCGCATGGCCGAGGAGATCGCCGCCGCGGAGCCGCGCGTGCACGTGCTGCACCGGGCCGGCAAGCTGGGGCTGGGCACCGCGTACATCGCCGGCTTCAAGTGGGGGCTGGAGCGCGGCTACGACGTCCTCTTCGAGATGGACGCCGACTTCTCGCACGATCCCGTGCACCTGCCGCAGTTCCTGGACGCCATCGAGCACTACGACCTGGTGCTGGGCTCGCGCTACCTGCACGGCCGCGTCACGGTGGTGAACTGGCCCATGGGCCGGCTCCTCCTCAGCTGGTTCGCCAACCTCTACGCCGGCTGGGTGACCGGGCTCCCCATCGCCGACGCCACCGGCGGGTTCAAGTGCTTTCGCCGCGAGGTGCTGGCCGCCATCGACCTGGACCGGGTGGAGAGCAACGGCTACGCCTTCCAGATCGAGATGAGCTTTCGCGCCTGGAAGAAGGGCTTTCGCCTGGGCGAGATCCCCATCATGTTCGTGGACCGCGACCTGGGCGAAAGCAAGATGAGCAAGAAGATCGTCCGCGAGGCCGTCTGGCGCGTGTGGCGGCTGCGGCTGCTGGCGATGTTCGGGCGGCTGGATGCGAAGGGTGACAGGGTTCAGCTGCCCAGTGCCCAGTGACCAGTATCAAGTGCCCGGTGCCCGGTGTTTGGTGTCCGTCTCTTGACACGTGAACCTGGGCACTTGAACCTCCTCCCCTGATGCCCGACGCCCCCGATCCCGCCGCGCGCTTCGTCCGCGCCCTCGCCGCCCTGGTGGTGCGCGACGGCGACGCGTCGGCGCGCGCGGCAGAGGCGCGGGCGGCGCTGGACGAGGTGTTCGCGGGGCGGAAGAGCCTGGTGCTGGACGTCCAGTTCACCGGCTTCTCGCAGAAGGGGCAGCTGGTGGGCGGGGTGGATCCGCTGGTGCTGCGCGCGGCGGGGCACCTGATCACCCTGCGCCTGAACCGCGTCGGCTTCACGCCGGACGCCACCGCGCAGGACCTGGAGGCGTTCGGGCGCGTCGTCTCGCGCTCCTCGGGCGAGCTGGGGCAGGGGGGCGCCGTCGGCGCGCTGGCGGAGGCGCAGCCGCGCGGCCTGTACGCCAGCACCGCCGCCGGCGACGTCTACAGGCCGCCCGCCCGCACCCCGCCTCCCGCCGCAGAGCCCGTCCAGCCCGCCGCGCCGGCCGAGGAGGCCGCGCCGGCCCCGGCTGCGTCGGCGCAGGCCGAGGCCGCTCCTCCGCCCGAGGCGCCGCCCGCGGCCGCACCGCCGGCGCACGCGGCGGGGATGCCGTGGGAAGAGGTGGAGAGCACCGAGCTGGCCGAGTTCGAGTTCGTGGACGACCTGTCGCCGTTCGGCGGGCCGGCGGCGGAGGCGGGGCAGGCGGGCGCACCGTCCAGTTTCGGGCGGGCGGGGGAGACCTCGCCGCGCGAGGAGCCGCCCACCAGCGACATGTACCATTTCTTCCGCACCGCCGACACCAGCGAGGCGCAGGCGGAGGCGCTGCCGCGGCTGCTGCACGAGGCGTCCACCGTCACCCGTTTCGACGAGCTGGCGGAGAACGCGGCGCGCACGGCGCTGGCGCTGCTCAAGTCGGACGCGCACGGGCAGGCGGTGGAGGTGCTGGACGCGCTGGTGCGCGAGGCGGAGCGGCCGGACCGCACCCGCTTCTTCCGCGAATCCGCCCTGCAGGCGCTGCGGCGCGCGGGGACCGCCGACACGCTGCACCGGCTGCTGGACCGGCTGGCGTACGCCGGGCCGGACCGCGACCGCATCCTGCGCTTCTTCGTCTTCCTGGGGGCGGATGCGCTGCTGTCGCTGGAGGGGCTGCTGTACCGCGCGCAGGACCTGGAGCTGCGCGGCGCCGTCTTCCGCACCCTGGTGGCGGTGGAGGGGCTGGCGGACCGGCTGATCGCGCACGCCGTGCAGGATCCCAACCCGGTGCGCACCCGCACCCTGCTGGAGCTGGCCACGCAGTCCGGGACGAATCCGGAGATCGCGCGGCGGTGGGCGGGGGAGGCCGCCGCGCACCGCGACCCGGCCGTGCGCGTGGAGGCGGCCCGCACGGCGGCGGCGCTGGGCGGCCGCGGCGTGATGCGCATCCTGGTGGACCTGCTGAACGATCCCGAGCGCCTGGTGCGCCGCGAGGCGGTGCAGGGGCTGGGCGCGCTGGGGGATCCCGCCGCCGTCCCGTTCCTGGCCCGCGTCCTGGGCGACGGCGACGAGGAGCTGCAGATCGCCGCCGCGGCCGCGCTGGGGCGCATCGGGACGGCGGAGGCGCTGCCGCCGCTGCTGGGACTGGTGAACAGGCGCTCCATGCTGCCGCTCCGGAAGGTGTCGCGCCCGCGCATGGCCGCCCTGCAGGCCATCGCCCGCATCGACACCCCCGCCGCCCGCGAGGCCGTCGCCGCCGTCTCCCAGGGCCGCGACGAGCTGGCCGAGGAAGCCCGCCGCATCCTGGCTTCGGCGGGGTAGCGCGCCTGCTTCGCCATCCCATCTCCGCAGCAACAAGCCCCGCCCGGCCCACCAGGCGGGGCTTGTTGCGATGCTACGGGCCGGAGAAGCCGATGGGGACGCCGCCCGGGGCGCGGACGATGGCGATCGTCACCCCCTCCATGATCGGCGTGGGGGAGAGCATTTCCTCGGCGCCCTCCTGCAGCGCCTTCTCGAAGGCGGCCCGCGCGTCGGGAACGTGGACGTAGGGGATGCTGCCGGGGGTCTCCGGCGGGTTGTTGCGGCGAATCCCGCCGCCGCCCTTGTCCGAGTAGGCGAACAGGTGGTAGTCGCCGTTCGGCGTGGGAAAGCTGGGCATGAACGTCCAGCCGAGCACGCTGGCGCACCACTGCCGGGTCGCGTCCGGGTCGGCGCTCGCCAGCTCCGTGTGCGTGATCCAGCCGTACAGCCCCTGCGTGGGCTCGTGGCTCGGCAGGTCCTGCTCGGCGGGCTCGCTTGCGAACTGGGACGGATCCTGGGTCATGGCTGCCTCCTCGTCACTGGCGGGGTACTCGGCCCGGGCAGGACCGATTCGACACAGCATAGGCCGCCGCCACGCCCGCGGCCAGCCCACGTCCGCAATCGCCGGCACCCGGCCCTGAGCGGCTGAAGCCGCCGTTGGAACAGCGGGAAGCCCCGCAAACCCCGCGGGGCTTCAACTGCGCCGGAGGTTGCCTCATCAATGCGGGCGCCGAGACGGCAGGTTCGGCCGGTCAGGGCGAAAAGCGGCGTTCGAGAATCGCGCAGGACGCACGATCGCGGCTGAGGCAGGGCAACCGCACGTCCCGCGGCCTGGAAACACGATCGTGGGGCGATTTCGGCGTTTCGGCCGCGCAGGAAGCTAGAGGGGTGGAGCCCCGCGGGGTTTGCGGGGCTTCCCGCCGTTCCAGCCGCGGCTTCAGCCGCCCCGTCGCGACGTCCGGCAGCCCCCGGGGAAGGGGCAGGTGGATTGGGGAAGAATTCGCGGACGACGCACCGGGCGGGAGTTCCTTGCAACACCTGCCCGGCGTGGGGTCTCGCGTCGCTCAATCCACGCACAGGGAGGCACAGCTCTCGTAGCACGATGCCGCCGCCGCAGCGGTACGGCATCCATAACCGCCCTCGCAAGTGGGGCCCGCACAACTGGCGTAGCACGTCTCGAAGCAGGTGTTGGCGCATGTGTCGAGACAGGTTTCGCCGGGTTGCGACTCCTGGCCGTGCACCGTTCCCCGGTTTGGTGCGGCACCCGCCGTGGCGAACGACTGCACTTCCAGCGTATCCAGGTTCAGCGTCAGCTTCTTCATGGCTCCTCATTGAGCGAAGTTGGAGTGGAGGAAGGCTCCCCGGACGAGCGCTCCTTGCAGCACCGTCCGCAGATATGGGATCGTGACCAGGTGGGAGGGGGATGTGCCTGGGCGAAAGCCCCGCTGAGTCACTTTAATACCGCGACGGTTTATGACACAATACGCGAGACTTCATGCCATCCCCTGCCATTTGATATGATACCCATACGGGAATCCTGCCTCTACTAATGGTCGCGAGCATTCCGCCCCCGAGCGATCCAGCCCGCAAAGGCCGTTCGCACGGGGAGAAGGCGCCTTGGGGTCGTTAGGCCCGAACAACGGCCTTCGGTGCAGGACGCGCGATCGCGGCTGAGGCAGGGCATCGGCACCTCCCACGGCCGCAAACGCGATCCGGGGGCGATTTCGGCGTTTCGGCCGCGCAGGAAGCGCGAGGGGTGGAGCCCCGCGCAGTTTGCGGGGCTTCCCGCCGTTCCAGCCGCGGCTTCAGCCGCCCCGTCGCGGAGTCGCGGAGTGCGGCAGCCCAGGGGAAGGGGGGCTCAATCCCCATCGATCCAGGCATTCCCACAGACCACGCCGGTTATCCACACCTCTCCACATTTTTAGTTTACATAATGCATATTATACGAAGTGGAGTGATGCTTGCGCGCAGGATGCATCGCAAGTCATCCTACGATCAGGGTTTTCAGCCAGGCGCGTTCTTCCCCGGGAGCAAACCACATGGCACGCGCGATCTGGAAAGGCAACATCAGCTTCGGGCTGGTGAACATTCCCGTGGGCCTGTTCTCCGCCGCCTCGCCGGACGAGCTGAGCTTCCGGCAGCTGGACAGGCGGAACATGTCGCCCATCGGCTACAAGAAGTACAACAAGAACACCGGCGAGGATGTCGAGGGCGAAGAGATCGTCAAGGCGTACGAGTACGAGAGCGGCCACTACGTCGTCCTGAGCGACGAGGACCTGCGCCGCGCCAACCCCGAAAAGACGCAGACCGTCGAGATCACCGACTTCGTGGAGCTGGACGACATCCCGCCCCTGTACCTGGACAAGCCGTACTACCTGGGACCCATCGGCAAGAACAAGAAGGCCTACGCCCTCCTGCGCGAGGCGCTCAAGCGCACGGGCAAGGTGGGGATCGCCAAGGTGGTCATCCGCTCGCGCGAGTACCTCTCGGCCGTCATCCCCCAGGACGACCTGCTGGTGCTGGAGATCCTGCGCTACCCGCACGAGATCCGCCCCGCCGACGACCTGGAGGTGCCGCGCGGCGAGCTGAAGGAGCTGGGGATCAACGAGCGCGAGCTGGAGATGGCGGAGCGGCTGGTGGAGGGAATGACCGGCGAGTGGGAGCCGGAGAAGTACGTCGACAGCTATCGCGACGACCTGATGGCCCTCATCAACCAGCGCATCGAGAGCGGCCAGACCGACTCGCCCGACGAGACGCCCGTGGAGGAGCTGGACGTCGAAGGGCGCGGCGACGTGGTGGACATCATGGCGCTCCTCAAGCGCAGCGTGGAGGCCACCGGCCGCGGCGAGCGCGTGGCGGCGGACACCGAGCGCCGGCCCTCCGCGAAGAAGTCGAAGAAGGCCGCGGCGGAGGACGAGGACGATTCCCCGCCCCCGCCCGAGAAGCCGGCGAAGGGCCGGTCCAAGCAGCGCCAGACCACCTGAGCGGACGCGCCTGAATGGGTCTCGAAGAATACAAGCGCAAGCGCAACTTTCGCGTCACCGAGGAGCCGGAAGGGCACGTCCACCCCACGGGGGACGTGCTCTCCTTCTGCATCCAGAAGCACGCCGCCAGCCATCTCCACTACGACTTCCGCCTGGAGCTGGACGGCGTGCTGAAGAGCTGGGCCGTCCCCAAGGGCCCAAGCCTGGACCCGTCCGTCAAGCGCCTGGCGGTCCACGTGGAGGACCACCCCATCGAGTACGGCGTCTTCGAGGGGATCATCCCGAAGAAGGAGTACGGCGGCGGGACGGTGATGCTGTGGGACCGCGGCACCTGGACCCCCGACGACGATCCCCACAAGGGCTACCGCAAGGGGCACCTGCGCTTTCACCTGCAGGGCGAGCGGCTCTCCGGAGGATGGCACCTGGTGCGCTCCCGCCGCGGCGAGGAGGGCCAGAAGGAGCAGTGGCTCCTGTTCAAGGACGACGACGACGCGGCCCGCCCGGAGTCCGAGGGGATCGTCACCGAGGAGTTCATGACCAGCGTGGACACCGGGCGGACGATGGAGGAGATCGCCGCGGACAGGGACGCCAGCTGGAGCTCGCGCGCCCCCGCCGCCGAGGCGCTCACCCGCACCGGCAAGCCGTCGAAGGGAAAGACGGCGGACGCGGCGAAGAAGCCGGCCGGCCGGGCGAAGAAGGCGGCGGACTCCCCCGCCCCCGCCGTCCCGGGCGCGAAGAAGGCCGCCTTCCCGAAGCCCTTCACCCCGCAGCTGGCGACGCTGGTGGACGAGGTGCCCGCCGGCGACGACTGGGTCCACGAGCTCAAGTACGACGGCTACCGGCTCGTCGCGATGCTGCGGGACGGCGAGGCGCGCCTCATCACCCGCAACGGCAACGACTGGACGGAGCGCTTCCCCACCGTGGCCGCGGCGCTGGCGCGGCTGCCGGCGCGGACGGCGGTGCTGGACGGCGAGGTGGTGGTGCTCACCCCGCAGGGGACGACGAGCTTCCAGGCGCTGCAGAACGTGATGAGCGACGGCAGCGGCGGCGAGCTGGTGTTCTACGCCTTCGACCTGACGTACCTGGAGGGGATGGACCTGCGCCCGGCGCCCCTCGTGGCGCGGAAGGAGGCGCTGCGGGGGCTGCTGTCGGCCAGGGGCGGCATCATTCGCTTCAGCGACCACATCGCGGGCTCCGGCGCGGAGTTCTACCGGCAGGCGTGCGGGATGGGGCTGGAGGGGATCATCAGCAAGCGCGCCGACGCGCGCTACGTGCACAGGCGCAACAACGACTGGCTCAAGGTCAAGTGCCTGCTGCGCCAGGAGTTCGTGATTGGTGGATACACGGAGCCGCGGGGGTCGCGCAGCCACTTCGGCGCGCTGCTGCTGGGGGTGCACGACGAGAAGGGCGGCCTGGTGTACGCCGGCAAGGTGGGCACCGGCTTCGACCGGTCGCGGCTGCGCGAGGTGCACGCGCGGCTGGCGAAGCTGGAGCGCGACGACTCCCCGTTCGCCAATTACGGCCGCAGGGGGCGCAGGCCGGCCGGCGTGCACTGGATCGACCCGAAGCTGGTCTGCGAGATCGCCTTCACCGAGTGGACGGAGGAAGGGATCCTGCGCCACCCGGTGTTCCAGGGGCTGCGCGAGGACAAGAAGCCGCGGGACGTGGTCCGCGAGCGCCCCGCCGGCCTTCCCGCCGGCGAGACGGCCGCGGCGGAGTCCCGGGCGGCCAGGCCCGCCGGCCGGGCGCGCTCGGCATCCGCGGGACGGGGATCATCCACCGCCCCCGCGCCGCGCTCGCGCCCCATCCCGCCCTCCACCCAGCGGGCCAACCCGCGGCGCGGCAAGGGCGAGGACACGGAGGTGGCGGGGGTGCGGCTCAGCAGCCCGGACAAGGTGCTCTACCCCGCCCTGGGGATCACCAAGCTGGAGCTGGCGCGCTACTACGAGGCCATCGGCGAGTGGATGCTGCCGTACATCCAGGACCGGCCGCTCACCCTGGTGCGCTGCCCGGACGGGGTGGGCGGCGAGTGCTTCTACCAGAAGCACGGCGACCAGCACTTTCACGAGTCCATCGGCCGCACGAAGATCCCCGAGAACGACGGCGAGCTGAAGGTCTACACCTACGTGGACTCCGTCGCCGGGCTGGTGGGGATGGTGCAGATGGGGGTGATCGAGCTGCACACGTCCAACGCGCGCCGGGACATGTTCGAGCGGCCGGACCGCTTCGTCATCGACCTGGACCCGGCCACGGACGTGCCCTGGGCGCGCACGGTGGCCAGCGCCTTCCAGGTGCGCGACCGGCTGACGGAGCTGGGGCTGGAGAGCTGGGTGAAGACGACGGGCGGCAAGGGGCTGCACGTGGTGGTGCCGCTGGCGCGGCGGCATGACTGGGACGAGATCAAGGACTTCACCAAAGCGTTCTCGACGGACCTGAGCGCGCGCAACCCGGGGAAGTACGTCACCAAGGCGAACATCGCGGCGCGCAAGGGGAAGATCTTCATCGACTACCTGCGCAACGGGCGCGGCGCCACGGCCATCAGCGCCTTCTGCATCCGCGCCAAGCCCACGGGCGCCATCTCCGTCCCCCTGCGCTGGGAGGAGCTGAGCCCCGCGCTCGATCCCGACACGTTCACGCCCGAGGCCGTCATCCGCCGCCTCGCCAGGCTCAAGGGCGATCCCTGGGACGGCTTCTGGACGTCGAAGCAGTCCATCACCAGGGCCATGCGCACGGCGGTGCGGATGAAATGACGACGAGGCAAACCGCCGTGCAGTCGAACCCCGCCTCCCGACAAAGCGCATGGCGCCCTTTGCGAATCCAAACCGGGAATCGCCGCGCCCTCGCCTGAGGGACTGAAGTCGCCGCTGGAAGTTCGCGATGTCCGCCTTCGCGGACGGCTCCTGCCGCACGCCGGATGACGTGCACGACGACAGGCTCCGAGCCGTTGAAGCCCCGCGCAGCTTGCGGGGCTTTCCGCTGTCGTTGCGGCGGGTTCACCCGCTCAGGCGCGGTGGCGGCGGCGCCGGACGGAGGGCGACGGCGGTCGCCTACGCGGAGCGGCGGTGAGCCGCTTCGCTGTGAGCCGCATCGCCCTTGCGGTGATACACATCTGTAGTACAGATTTCCCGCGCGACCGCACGCTCCAACCTTCCCGGAGCAGGCTGTACCGCCCACCATCCATCACCGTCGAAGCCGTTCGGAGACGCACGCGCGTCCCCGCGCCGGCGGGTGCATGCTGGTTTTCACCCGATCACGATCCACACGATCAACCTGCGGGAGACACACTGATGCGTTCATCCACGAAGATCGCCTGCGCGGCCGGCGCCTGCCTGCTGCTGGTCTACCAGCCTGCCCGGGCGCAGCAGGCGCGGCCGCTGCAGACCAGCGTTGGGCTGGAGCTGATCACCGGCAAGATCGAAGGCGTCGCCGCGCAGTCGCAGGGCACCGGCAGCCGCGCCTGGGGCATGCAGGTCAACATGGGCGTCACCGCGCTGCGCGTGCTCTCCCTGAGCGCCGACCTGGGCATCGCCGACATCGCCGACAACAACGCCTTCAGCGAGGAAACGACCGGGGGCGAGATGACCTCCAGCGTCCAGGCGTTCCTGGGCACGCTGGCGGTGGGGCTGCGCACGCCCCCGCTCGCCATCCCCGAGGAGCCGTCGGCCACGGTCGCCGCCGGCGTCAACGTGGGGCACACCTGGATGTCCGCCGAGCGCGGGATCGTGAACTGCACGGACTGCACCGAGCAGGACCTGGAGATCACCGCCGGCAACTTCTGGGAGCCGGGGCTGTACGTGGCGCCCGGCCGGCGCTGGGGCCTGAACGCCCGCTACCGCGTGTACATGGGCGAGTCGGACCTGCAGAACGCCATCCTGATCGGCATCAGCGGCGTGCTCTGAGCGGCCGGCGAGGATCTCGCCGGATCCGCTGATCGACTTCCGGACGCAGGGTACGGACGGCAAAAGCCAGAGGAACAGAGGAACCCTCGCCGGTCCTCTGTTCCTCTGGCTTTTGTCTGTTCCTCTGTACCCTTCGGTGTTGCTTTTCCGGGGCTTGGGATTCAGGACGAGCCGGCCTCGAGCTTCGCCGCGACCTCCACCAGCCGCCGCGCCTGGTAACGGATGGACGCCTTGGCCTCGTCGCTCAGCGGCGCGCCGCTGCCGGTGGAAGTGGTGGTGCCGTACGGGTTGCCGCCGCTGGCGTAGATCACCGGGTCCGTGTACCCGGGCGGCACCAGGATGCAGCCGAAGTGCATGAAGGTGGCGTACATGGAGAGCAGCGTGGTCTCCTGCCCACCGTGGGGGTTCTGCGCGCTGGTCATGCAGCTGGCCGCCTTGTCGGAGAGCTTTCCCGCCGCCCACAGCGGCCCCAGCTGGTCGATGAACGCCCGCATCTGGCTGGCCATCACGCCGTAGCGCGTGGGCGCGCTGAACAGGTACGCGTTGGCCCATTCCATGTCTTCCGGCTTCGCCTCGGGGATGCTGGCGGTGCGCTCCGCCTGCGCGCGCCACGCATCCTGCCCATTCACCACGCCCTCCGGCGCCGTCTCGCGGCACTTCACCAGCCGCACCTCCGCTCCCGCCTCGCGCGCCGCCTTCGCCGCGGTCTCCGCCATCGCGTGGTTGGTGCCGTAGGTGCTGTAGTAGACGATCAACAGCCGCACGTTGCCCATCATCCCCTCCCGGCCGAGTACCAGGTCCGAACCGTCCGCCGGTCCGGAGCCCGGCGCCGGGCGCAATCCGCGGACCACGTCGGGGTCACGGCGAGGCCGGCATTGCGGCCACGGCGAGAGAAACCGCCGCAACGACTACACGCCGTCCCCCTTCACGGACAAAGATCCCGAGCAGGGCCGCCACCGGTGCTTTTGCGCAAAGCTCGCGATGACGAAACCGCCGCTCCGGAGCACCGGGACGGCGGTTCATCAACTCGTGTCCGCGAAGGCGGACAGCGCGTTGTTGCTGCGGCGATTTCATCGATGGCTGTTCCGCGGCAGCTTCGATGCCTGCCTCCGCGGCACCGGGATCTACGGCTGCGGGCTTCCCTGCCCTGCCAGGAGCGCCTCCAGGCGCTCCACGCGGGCGCGCAGCTCCGCGTCCGCGCCCGCCTGCGCCTCCAGCTCCGCCACGCGCGCGCGCAGCGCCTCGTTCTCGGCGCGCAGCGCGTCCGTGCGCGCGGTGAGCGCCTGGACGCCCGCCAGGTTCACCCCGTCGAAGTCGCTCTGGTTGATGGTCAGCGAGTCACTGCTGAACCCGAACGCGCGGTGCCAGTCCTGCGCCATGGGCCCGATGTGGCGCACCGTACGGTCTTCCTCGCTGATGTAGCGCCAGGTGCTCACGGGAAGGGAGCGAATGCGGGCCAGCACGTCTTCGCCGTCCACCGCCAGGAAGTGCTCCTTGCGGTTGCGGTCCGAGACCACGACCCACGAACTGCCGCCCGCGGCCATCGTAACCCCGGAGGTCTCCGCGGCGTTGGTGTACAGGCGAATGCCGCCGGCCGCGCGCAGGTTGAACTGGTTGTTGGCGCTGGCCTCCAGGCTGTCGCTGGTGCTGGCGTCCGTGATCACGATGGCGCCCTCGCGGCCATTCGCCGAGGCCCCGCGGCCGATGGCGACCGCGTAGTTGGCGTCCGCGGTGGCCCTGTAGCCCATCGCGATGGCGGCCTGGCCGTTGGCGTGGGTGCTGAAGCCCATGGAAACGCTGTAGGGCTGGTCCGTAAAGGCGCTGTGGCCCGCCGCGATGGACCAGTTGCCCTCCGCCTGCACGTTCTGCCCGAACGCCACGCTGAAGAAGCCGATCTGGGCGTCGTCCCACTGGTTGCTGCTGACGCCGCCGGCGCGGAACGCCGCCCGGTACGGGTGCCACATCATCCGCTCGCCGGAGCCGTACTGGGGAATGATGCCGATGCCCAGCGAGCCCAGCGCCACCAGCCCGCCCGCGCTGTCCACGCGCAGGCGGTCGCCCGTGGGAGAGCCCGCACGCAGGCGCAGGAGGACGCCGGAATCCCCCGTCGCGATGCCGCAGTCCAGCACGTCGACGTCGCCGTCGCCATCCGTGTCCTCGGAGGAGACATCGCCGGTACCATTGCCGTTCAGGTCCCAGCAGTGCTGGCCGTCCTCGCCGTTCGCCCCGGCCGGACCTTCAGGACCCGCGGGTCCTTCGGGACCAGCCGGACCCTCCGGACCCGTTGCGCCCGCAGGACCTTCCGGGCCAGCAGGACCCGCGGGCCCTTCCGGCCCGGCCGGACCCTGTGGACCCGTTGCGCCCGTTGCGCCGGCGGGACCCTGAGGCCCCTGTGCACCCGTCGCTCCGGCGGGACCCTGGGGGCCTGCCGGGCCCTGCGGCCCGGTAGCACCGGCCGGCCCTTCGGGACCGGCGGGACCCTGCGGACCTGCCGGGCCCTGCGGCCCGGTAGCACCGGTCGGCCCTTCGGGACCCGCGGGACCGGCGGGACCCTGCGGACCCTGCGGACCCTGCGGACCCGCGGGACCGGGGGTGCCTCCCTCGCTCCAGCTGAACTCGATGTGGTTCGGGGACGAGCAGCTGGTGCGCAGGCCGGGCTCCTTGATGCGGTAAACGGTGCCCGACCCGGGAACGTAGCACGCGTAGAGCACCGCAGACGAAGACTGGGTCTGCTGCGCCTGCACCGGCGCGGGCGCAAGGACCAGCAGGGCGGCAGCCACGGAACCCAGCAGCGTCCTCGCGGAAGGGGGGGTGACCTTCATGCGACCTCGCTCGGTGAAGTGGGGGGGAGGGAGAGGGACGTTCGCTCGATTAGTGAAGCAGCTCCGAAGTCGACGGGTGGGCCGCCAGGGTCACGTCGGCCAGGGCCAGGCGGATCAGGTCGAGCTCGGCGGCGGACGCGCCCTGTGCGCCGGCCGCATCCAGTGAAGCCAGCGCGGCCGCCACCGCGGCGTCCAGCTCCGCGCGATCGCTCCCGCCCAGTGCCGCACCCACCCCCGCGAGCGCCAGCTCCAGCCGCTCGTTCCCCAGCCCCGGCAGCACGCGGACGCGCGCGTCGTCCAGGACCGCGGTGAGCCCGGCCAGCTGAGCGTCGCTGAGCACCAGCAGACTGGCTGGCGCAAGGCCGGCCCGCGCTTCCGCACCGGGAGCCTCGGGCGGCGTCAACGGCGACTCTCCACACGCCATCGCGAAAGGGAGCACCAGTATGGCTACGACGCGCTTGTGCATGAGGAGCATCCTGTGGAGGAATGGTGGATGGGGCCGGCTGGCTCGGCCGCCGGGTAGAACCGGAATCCGGGCATCCTGCGCTCGCGGGAGCTCCCGCTGAGACCACTCGTACTTGGGGAAAACCGGCCGGGCGGCGAGAACCTGGGGAAGACGGGGCGCCGCTGGTGGCGACGGGTTCAGGCGGTGCAGACTGTTACTTGAAGTTGTAGCAAATTGCGCTGGTGCGGGCTGGCTGGCAAGAGGTTTATTCGTTGCGATTTGTTGCGGACAAACTGCTCGACAGGGGCGTGGCTGAAGGCGCAGGGGGATGTTCTTCATGCCAAAAACCAGAAAACAAAGAATCCTGAACACGGGCGATGCGGAGCCGCTGACCAGAGTTCCGCTCTGCATCTCCGCCCCTCTGCCGGAGGACGTTCGTTTACAGAAACATTATTCGTTATTGCCGTCCGCGCGGCGGCGGGTATTGATGTAAGGTGCGCGTGACGGCCGTTCGGGGGTTGAGCGAGGGAGGATCGGCGCTCCCGGAGACGAGCTGGTGCCCGATCGCGCGATGAGCCGCCGCGGGTTGACCGCG